>JAKLHH010000271.1 GCA_022710245.1 Myxococcota bacterium | reverse complement strand
GGCCGCCGCGTCGGTGACGCTGGCGACCGCTGTCTGGTGGGGGCTCCGCGTCGCCACCGGCTGGGATCCGCGGCTGCTCCACCCGGTCAGCCTCGGCCTCGTCTGGATCGCGTTCTCCTACCCGCTGCTCCGGCGCTGGGTCTTCGGGGCCGTCCCCGAGGGTCACGCCGGCTGACGCTGGCGCACGGGACCGGGGCTCGGGCATCATGGGCCATGCTCGAGCCGTCCTGGATCGCCTACCCACGACACTGCCCCCTCTGGCGCGAGGCCGCGCTGGGCCTGGCCCCGCACGACCTCTCGCATGACGCCGATCACCTGCGCCGCGTCTATGCCTGGGCGCTGCGGCTGGCCCCCTCGGCCGGCGCCGGTCCGGAGCTCGCCGGCGCTGCCGCGCTGCTCCACGACCTCGTCGCGGTGCCCAAGGAGGACCCCGCGCGGAGCGAGGCGAGCGCCCGCTCGGCAGCGGCGGCCGCGGCCCCGCTGCAGCGCGCCGGCTACGACGACGACGAGGCCGCCCAGGTGATCGAGGCCGTGCGCACCTCGAGCTGGTCCCGCGGCCTGGCGCCCAGCGGGCCGCTCGGCGCGGTGCTGCAGGACGCGGATCGCCTGGACGCCATCGGCGCGGTGGGGATCGCCCGCACCTTCGCCTGCGCCCAGGCGATGACCGCCCGCGGCCGCGGGCTGTGCCTCTACGACCCGGGCGACCCGCTCGCTGCCAGACGCGAGCCCGAGGAGGCCCGCTACGCGCTCGACCACTTCCGGGTCAAGCTCCTCACCCTCGCCGCCGGGATGAACCTCCCGCTGGCCCGCGAGGAGGCAGCCCGGCGCCAGGCTGCCATGCTGGCGTTCCTCGCCGAGCTGGAGCGCGAGGCAGCGCTGGAGCGCTGCACTCCACGGATCCAGGAGTCTGGAGCACCAGGGGCGGTCGACGCGCCTGACCTGCCCGGTTAAGATGCCTGCATGCGCGGATGTCGTCGTCGCCGTCACCCCGTCGTCCCCTTCACGCTGCTCGTCGTCCTCGCGATCACTGCTGGCTGCCCGGAGACGCCGTCCCTCACCGACGGCGGCAGGGACGCTGCCCGGCGCGACCAGCTCCCCTCCTCTGACGTCCTCGGCCCCGACCTGCGACCGACCCTGGCGATCGGCCAGTACCAGGACTTCGACGCGGACGCCGCCGGCGTGATCAGCGGCAGCACGCCGGTCAACGGGATCGAGCAGTACCTCCTCATCCTGGTCTCCGAGAGCGACCAGCCGCTGCAGGTGCACAAGTACAAGGTCAGCTCGGGGAGCAAGCAGTCGATGCGCCTCGACCAGGCGCCTCGCGGCGGACGCCTGGACGGCAGCGGCCGGCGCGGCATCTACGAGGAGGAGCTCGCCAGGCTGCGCGCCTCCAGGCCGACCGGCCTGCGCCGGTCGAAGGGGTGGGCGGCAGCGGGCCTGCCGCCCAAGGTCGGTGACAAGCGCCAGTTCCTGATCGGCGGGTCGAGCGGGGTCACCACCATCACCGCCGAGGTGGCCCGGGTGGACGGCGTCGCCGCGTACTGGCTCGACCGCACCTCGAGCCCGGCCGCGTCCATCGACGACGCGCTCCTCGCCGCCCTCTCCGACGGCTTCAGCAAGGTGGCGGTGCCGCGGCTCCGCACCTACTACGGCAAGGAGTCCGACCTCGACGGCGACGGCACCATCTCCCTGCTCTTCAGCCCCCTCGTCGCTGAGAGCGCGCTCGCCTACTTCTCCCCCTGCGATCTCGTCGACACCCAGCTCGCCCCCTACTGCGGCCCGTCGAGCAACCAGATGGAGATCCTCTACCTCACGCCGCCGAGCAGCCTCAAGTACGGCGTCGACGCGCCGATGTTCCTCGCCACCGCAGCGCACGAGCTGCAGCACGCGATCTACTTCTGGCACAAGTACGTCCTGCAGAACGAGCTCGGCTTCAAGGAGAACCCCTACGTCACCGAGGGCCTGAGCGCCCTCGCCGAGGACCTCACCGGCTACCATCAGTCGAGCACGTTCTACCTCACCTGGACCGCCCTCGACGGCATCGACCAGCTCAGCGTGCCGAACTCGGTGAGCAACGCGATCAGCGCGTACATCCCCGCCGCCGACAGCGTCATGCGCGGCGCCGGCTACCTGCTCTTCCGCTACCTCTTTGACCGGGCCGGGGGCGACGCGCTGGACCCCTCGGGTGCGCCGGTGGACAAGGGCGGGATCGCCTGGCTGCACAGCTTCGTCGACGGCAAGGGCGTGGACCTGGCCACCCTCGCCGCCACCCAGCAGCTCAAGCCCGCCGAGCTGATCCTGCAGTTCTGGACCGCGCTCGGCCTCAGCAACCGCGGCCCCGAGGGCGCGCCGATCAACAGCGACCCGCTCCTCAACTTCCGGCCGACCACCACCGACCCGCTCACGAAGCAGAGCCGCGGCTGCGACCTCTTCGCGAAGACCCAGCAGGTCTCGCTGAGCGGACCGCGAGCGCGGATCCTGGAGGCCGCCGACGGAGAGCTCCGCGGCGGAGGCGCCGAGTACCTGCTCGTCGGCGCGGAGCCGGCCACCGCCGCGCTCACCTTCAGGGTGGAGACGACGGCGGAGGCCAAGGCGCACGCCCGGCTGGTCCGCCTGCGCTGAGCGCCACCCGACGCGCGCCCGGCTGGTCAGCCTGCGCTGAGCGCCACCCGACGCGCGCCCGGCTGGTCCGCCTGCGCTGAGCGCCACGCCGCCCGGCCGCCCCCGCCCGCCGACAGCCCTTGAGCGCCCGCGCGCTCTGGGCTAGTAACGGGCATGACCATCGACGAGCGCCCACCCCGCGAGGTGCTGGCCGCCTGGAGCCTGGACGGCGCGCCCTGCACGCTCATCGCGAGCGGCCACATCAACCGCACCTTCCGGCTCGACGCGGCAGGCGGACCGCTGATCCTGCAGCGGGTGAACAAGATCTTCGCGCCGGAGATCCACCTCGACATCGAGGCCATCACCGGGGTGGTGGCCTCGGCCGGGCTCTGCACGCCGCGCCTGGTGCGCGCCGGGGAGCGCCTCTGGATCCACGACGGCGAGGGCGCTGTCTGGCGCGTCCTCACCTGCGTCGAGGGCGAGACGCTGCTCCGCGCCGACTCGCCCCCGCGCTGCTTCACCGCGGGGCGCCTCCTCGGCCGCTTCCACCGCGCGCTCTGGGGCTACCGCGAGGAGCTGCACCAGCGCCGGCTCGGCGTCCACGACACGCCCCGCCACCTGACGCGGCTCCGCGTCGCGCTGACCACACACGCGGGGCACCGCCGCCTCGCCGAGGTGCAGCCCCTCGCGGAGGCCATCCTCGCCGCCGCCGACGGGCTCGCGCTCCCCGCGGGGCTCCCCGACCGGGTGGTCCACGGCGACCCCAAGATCAGCAACATCATCTTCGCGGAGGGCGGCGAGGCGCTCGCGCTGGTCGACCTCGACACCATCGCGCGGATGCCCATCGCGCTCGAGCTCGGCGACGCGCTGCGCTCCTGGTGCAGCCCGCTCGGCGAGGAGGTCGAGGGCGCGCTCGAGCTCCCGCTCCTCGCCGCCGCGCTCGCCGGCTACGCCGAGGGCCTCGGTCCGCTCCCCTCTGCCAGCGAGCGGGAGGCCATCCCCGCGGCGCTGGAGCTGATCGCGGTGGAGCTCGCCGCGCGCTTCTGCACCGACTCGCTGGAGGAGAGCTACTTCCGCTGGGACCCGGCGCGGTACGCGAGCGCCACCGACCACAACCTGGCGCGGGCACGCTCGCAGCTCGCGCTCGCTCGCTCGGTGCACGCGCAGCTGCCCGAGGTCGAGCGCCTGAACGCGCTCGCCTGGCAGGGAGGCGCCTGATGACCAAGCCAGCCAGACCAGGCAGCCCACAGCCCCTCCCCGACAAGCTCCGCGCGCTCCTCGCCGAGCACCACGCGAGGCGCTCGCCGTCTCATCCCGGAGCGTCCTGCAGGGACGCGAGGACCGGGCGCCCCTCCACCGGCGTCGCCGCCGAGGACTGCGACCGCTGCTCCTCGCCCTGCTGCCTGCAGAGCGGCTTCGCCATCCTCGAGAACGTGCTGCTGATCCACGATCGCTACCGCCGCGGGCTGGTCCGCGGCGACCACGCCTTCGCGCCGGGGCTCTCGCTCGGCGACTTCGTCGAGACCTACTTCGACGTCACCGTGCGCGGGACCGGCGCCGCCGGCGGCGCCCGCGAGCTGCTGCTCTTTCATCCGCGCAGCCTGAGCGCCGACGGGCACCCCATCGTGGTGCCCGAGGTGGGCGAGTTCTACGAGACGCGCGCCGCGCTCTTCGACGCCAACCCCTGGCTGAACCGCGGCTGCGTGTTCCTCAGCCGCCGACGCCCGGCCTGGCCCGAGGACGACGGCGACAGCGGCCGCTGCTGCCTGCTCCACGACCCGGCCAGCCGCGAGCAGATCACGGCCAAGCCCATCGACTGCGTGCTCCTCACCTGCGAGTCGCCCGGAGAGATCCGCGAGGTCGCCGAGCGCACCAGCGACCGCTGGTTCCGCGAGCTCGCGATCGCCTTCCCCGGGAGCGTGGCCCGCTACCGGAAGCTGGCGCCGGGTTGACCCCGAGTCGGCCAGCGGTCGCGTGGACCACCGAGTAGCGGTCCGGCTGGAGGCGATCGAAGCCTGCGCTCACGTCGCGGACTCCAGGCCGGCGACGCGCAGGTAGGCCCCGAAGACGGTGCGGGCGTGCGCTGCCAGCGTCTCCAGCTTCTCCAGCTCCTCGACGCGCCCCTCGACCGCCACCACGACGGCCTTGAGCGTCGTGTAGACCGTGGCGAAGCCGCCCTCGCCGAGGCCCGCGAGCGCCAGGAGCGCCGTCCGCACGCCCGCCGAGAAGAGCTCGATCACGCGCTCCGGATCCGACCCCTTCACCACGAAGGACCGGTCGAACTCGGCGTCGCCGACGACGATGTCCTGCAGGGGCACCAGGC
Source organism: Myxococcota bacterium (assembly GCA_022710245.1). The sequence continues at coordinate 3,471 of JAKLHH010000271.1, read as the reverse complement.
GCCGGACCAGGTTGAAGAGGGCGCGCTGGGGGTAGACGTCCAGCTCGAAGGGCGGGTCGGCCGCGAGCTTCAACACCAACCCGGTCCTCCGCCCCGACGGGTCGTCGACGATGGAGAGGTGCAGCTCGTGTCCAGACCAGCGGAAGCGGACGCTCGGCTCGGCCTCGTCCGTGGTGACACAGGTGCCACCGAGCGAGGCGGCCATCCGCTCGAAGGCGGTCGCGGCGGGGCTCGAATCCATGCTGACCTCCAGGTGACGGGGGCGTGATTGTCGCTCGGGGCGCGGCCCTTGTCACGCTCGGGGAAGCTGGAGCTGGCTGGCAGCCCGCGTCCGGCTGGCACGTGCTGGCCCCGGACGGCCGCCCCACCCTCGTCGGCAGCAATCCTCTTCGGGAGGGCAGACGCACTCGAGGCGAGTGTCCCTCAGGGCGCAGTCCTGGTTCGGCCCGCTAGCGCGAGGCGAGCCGCCGTCGCTGCGCCTGGATGATCCGATAGGGCATCACCCTCAGCACCTCCTCGAGCGAGGTGACGCCCTCGCGTGCCTTGGCCAGCGCGTCATCGAGGAGCGTGCGCATGCCGCGCGCGAGCGCCGCGTCGCGCACCTCGCCGAGGGGCACGCCAGCAGCGATCCTGTCGGCCAGCTCGTCGTCGACGGCGAAGAGCTCGTAGAGACCCACCCGGCCACGGTAGCCGGTCGCGCGGCACTCGTCGCAGCCGCGCGCGCACCACGCCTCCTTCTCGCCGGAGTCGAGCGGCAGCCGCCGCCGCACCTCCTCCGGGATCGGGCCCTGCGTCCGGCAGGCCGGGCAGAGGCGCCGCGCCAGCCGCTGCGAGAGCGAGCCGAGGAGCGACTCGCCGATCAGCTCCGCGTCCACCCCCAGCGTCTGCAGCCGCGAGACCGCGCGCAGCGAGTCGTTGGTGTGCAGCGTGCTCAGCACCAGGTGCCCGGTCTGCGCGGCGCGGATCGCCACGTCGGCGGTCTCCTCGTCGCGGACCTCGCCGATCAGGATGACGTCGGGGTTCTGCCGCATGAAGGCCCGCGCGTAGGCGGCGAAGCCCATCTGCTCGGTGGCCTGCTTCTGGTTGGTCTTCGCCAGCACGTACTCGATGGGGTCCTCGACGGTGAGGACCTTCCGCTCCGCCGAGCGGAGCCGATCGAGCGCCGAGTAGAGCGTGGTCGTCTTGCCGCTCCCGGTCGGGCCGGTGACGAGCACCAGCCCCTCGGGGTTGGCGATCAGCTCCTCGAAGCAGGCGCGCGTCGCGGCGTCCATGCCGAGCCGCTCGAGCCCGAGCACCGGGGTCGAGTTGTCGAGGACCCTCAGCACCGCGTCCTCGCCGCCCGGGCCAGGCACCACCGAGAGGCGGAAGTCGATCCGCCGGCTCTCGCCGCCCTCCTCGTAGCTGGCGCGGATCCGTCCGTCCTGGGCCACGCGGTGATCGGCGACGTCGAGGCCGGCGAGGACCTTGAGGCGCGTGATCAGACCGCCGAGGTTCTCGACGCTGATCGGGGTGCTCACCTGGTGCAGGATGCCGTCGATGCGGAGGCGGACGTCGACGTCGTCCTCGTAGCGCTCGAGGTGCAGGTCGCTGGCGCCCAGGCGCACCGCCTGGCCGAGGACCTCGTTCAGCATGTCGATCACCGTGCTGCCCGGGTGGAAGGACATGTCGCGGACCGGCGTCAGCGTCAGGCGCGCCGTGTCCTCGCGTGGCGGAGGCACCTCGAAGCCGAGGCCGATCGCCTTCTGGATCTCGTAGCTGTTGAGGCGCACCGGCGTGACCGGCCGCCCGAGGAAGGCCGCCACCTCGGCGAGGAGCGCCTCGGCGCCCGGGTCGATCACCCCGATCGTCACCGGCGAGCCGTCCGCCGGGTCGACCTTGCCCAGGATGACCACGTTGTTCCGCCGGCAGTAGTGGAGTCCCAGCCGGCGAATGGAGTCGGGGTCGAGGGCGAACTGCGAGAGCTCCCGGAACGGCTCCACGGCGTGCCTCCTCAGCGCTCGGGGACGAGCATGGTGTAGGGCCCATCGGGGACCACCGCGACCCGCGCCCCGGGCCGTCGCGCCAGGATCGCGTCGACCAGCGCCTGCGCTCGTGCGGACGCCGCGCCGCTGCCCGGCGCAGCGCGCAGCGCCAGCCGCCGCTGCACCTCGAGCGGGATCCCGTCGCTCGCCAGCCAGAGCCGCTCCGGGCCGATCCGCTCGAGGACGCGGCACTGCATCTGCAGCTCCCACTGGTCGAGGTCGGTCACCTGCGGGCGCGCGGCGAGATGCGCCAGGAAGCCCCGCCAGTCCTCCCCCCAGCGGAGCAGGATCTGCTCGTAGGCCGCGCTCCCCAGCCCCTCGCCGCAGCCCGTGACGAGGAGCAGCTCGGACCCGGGCCCGAGCGCGGGGAGCGCGCCGACCATGCCCTTCACCGACTGGTAGAAGGTCTGGTCGAGGGGGAAGCCGCCGCCAGAGGTGACGACGAGGTCGAAGGGCTCGCGCACCGGCGCGGTGACCCAGCCGGCGACCTCGGCGCAGCCGGCGCGGTGGGCGGCGACCAGCTCGCCGCAGTAGACGCCCGCCAGGCGGCGCGAGCGGGTGATCGCCGCGTTGAGGAGGAGGTCCACGCCCACGCGCCGCGCCACCTCGAGCGAGATGTCCTGGCAGGGGTTCCCGTCGAGGACGCCGCTGTCGGCGCGCGGGTCGGCCAGCGTGCGGTAGCCGTGGAAGACCTCGATCGTGCGCAGGTCGACGAGCGCCGGGCAGACGCCCTTCGGGCCGCCCGAGTAGCCCGCCATGAAGTGCGGCTCGATCAGGCCCGTGACGATGCGGAGGTCGGCCTCGAGGAAGCGGCGGCTCACCCGCACGGGTGGATCACGGCTCACCTCGACCAGCGAGTCGGCCTCGTCGGCGCGGTGGTCGATCACCTCCAGGCGCGAGAGCACTTCGGCGCCGAGGATCAGCTCGCGCTCCGCGGTGGTGGTCGGCCGGTGCATCCCGGTGCCGATGACGACCAGGAGCTGGCGGTCCTCGACGCCGGCGGCCGCGAGCACCTCGAGGAGCGGGGGCAGCAGCTCGCGATAGGGAACCGGCCGGGTGAGGTCCGAGACGGTGATCGCCACCGTGGCGGGACGCCGGACGCGCACCAGCTCGGCGAGCGGCGGCGCGCCGAGGGGGGCAGCCAGCGCCGCGCGCACGGCTCCCGCCGGATCGGTCAGCGGTGGTGGGTCCGCGCCGGCCAGCACCTCGGCCGCCGCGGGCACGCGCAGGCGCAGCCCCTCGCGGCCGTAGAGGAGCTCCACCTCGCGGACGTCGCCTGCCATCGCTGCCGCGCCTCCTGGCTGAACTCCGGGAGGATAGCAGAGTTGAAGGTTGAGCTAGCATCATCCGCCCCACTTGCCGGAAGATGAACCGCTCCCCGATCTCGTCGCCAGCCGGAGGAAGAACGATGGCCAAGAGCACCCCACGCAAGAAGCCGGCGAAGAAGGCC
>JAKLHH010000270.1 GCA_022710245.1 Myxococcota bacterium | reverse complement strand
ATGGACCTCGCCGCGTGAATGCTGCTCACCGTCGGAAACCCGATCCAACTGCCGGAGATGCTACGTGTACTCAGAGGATCTGCACCCGCCTCGATCTTCTCCCCCTTCCAGGGCAGGTTGTGCGGCGAGCCGTCGACCGGCACCAGCAGCTGGTCCCCGGGGCGGAAGTTGGCCGGGATGTCGTTGCAGGTGACCGAGGCACCGGAGACCGTGGTCGCCTTGACGATGTGCACCTGGAAGACCTGCGTCGCCTTGAAGACCGTGTTGTTTCGGACCAGCGCGAGCTGGACCTGGCCGAGGTTCTCCTCGGGAGGTGTGCCGCAGGCGGCGAGGCCGAGGCAGGTGCAGAGGCAGAGGATCGAGAGGACAGAGAGACGCGCGCTCATTTGATGGTGACCGTGAGCTCCGTCGAGGGCGCCGGCTTGGGCCCGGAGCCGCGGGTGAGCAGGATGGCCGCGACGACGCCGCCCACCACGACCAGGCCGCCGCCGATGCCGAGCGCGTACCAGCCCCACTTCGACTTCTTCTGCTTGGGCTCGGTGAGCTGCACGGCCAGCGGCTCGTTCATCGTCCCCGCGTGCGCGAGCGACATGCCGCCCTTGCCGAGGAGCTCGACCAGGTAGTGGAGCTTGCCCGCCTTGGTCCCGACCACCGCGCCGGGGATGCGGCCGGTGACGAGCTTCTGGCCGGGCTTGTACTTCACCCGGATCAGCGAGTAGTCCGGCCCGCCCACGCGCCGCCACTGGATGACCACGTCCTCGACCAGCCCCTGCGGGTCCTTGATCTCGATCTTGATGTCGACGGCCTGCCCCGCGGGGGCCTTGCCTGGCGCCTTCGCCTCGACGGCGACCGGCATCTCGCCGTCGGGCTTGCCGCCGGCGGCCTGCTTGTCGGCGTCGGGCGGCGGGGTCTCGGGCATCTTCAGGCGCGTCAGCGCCTCCTTGAACATCGCCTGGATGCTCGGCGAGATGCCGGGCGGCAGCCGGAAGGAGGGCTTCAGCTTGAGCAGCTCCATGAAGGACTGGACGGCGTTCTCGGCGTTGCCGAGCGCGGTGAAGCAGACGCCCATGTAGAGGAAGGAGCGCGCCTTCTGCATCGGCGTGACGCCCTTCACCTGGTGTACCGAGATCAGCATCTTCAGCGCCGACTCGTACTCGAGCGACTCGTAGAACTTCTCGGCCTGCGCGAGGAGCGCCTCCGGGTCGGGGGCTCCGCCGCCGGGCGCGGCGCCGCCGCCGGGCGCAGCACCGCCGCCGGGCGCGCCGGCCGCCTCGCCACCGGCCTGGGCCATGGCGGTGGCGGAGAGGAGGGTGAGGGCGAGGGCGAGGAGGATCGAGAGGTGACGCTTGCTCACCCGGCCATGCTAGTGAGTGGCCGTCGGGGTGTCAATCCAGGCCTCGACGTCCGCGCCTCGGAGGCCTCGGCGGCCGCCTGGATAGTTCACCGGCGCTGGCCCAAGCCTGTTATGCTCCGGCCCGTGCTCAACCTCGACGCGCGGATCGGGGAGCTGCTGCTGCTCCGCGGGCTGATCACCGAGGCCCAGCTGGAGAAGGCGCTGGCGCTGCAGCTCGTCCAGGGCGCGCGGATCGGCACCAACCTGGTCGAGCTCGAGGCGCTCTCTCTCGACGCGCTCGCCTCCGCGCTCGGCGCCCAGCACGGCGCGGCGGTGGCCACCGACGCGATGCTGCGCGAGGTGCGCGAGGAGGCCCGGGTGATCGTGCCCGGCTCCATCTGCGTGCGCTACGGCGTGATCCCGCTCCGGCTCGAGGCCGGCACCCAGCTCCACCTGGCGATGCTCGACCCGCACCGGCTCGACGTGGTCGACGAGCTCGCCGGTGTCCTCGGGATGTCGGTCATCCACCCCTACGTGGTCCCCGAGCTGCGCCTGCACCACTACCTCTACGTCCACTACCGGATCTCGCGGCCGGCGCGGTTCCTCCGCTCGCCGGGGCGGGTGATCGACGGCGAGCGGCGCCAGCACCTGCGCCCGACGCCGAACCTGGGCAGCGGACGCGAGGCCTCGCTCCCGCCCGGCTCCGTGACCGGCACGGTCACCACGCTCGACGAGAGCGAGGTGCAGCTGGTCTTCCGGGGCACGCCCGACGAGCAGCCACGCCCCGCTCCCGTGATCGCCTCGCAGCAGCGCGAGCGCAGAGACGCCACGCCGATCCCGCCCGCGCCCCCGCGACGCGACCCCACGCCGATCGCCTCGCAGCAGCGCGAGCGCAGAGACGCCACGCCGATCCCGCCCGCGCCCCCGCGACGCGACCCCACGCCGATCGCCTCGCAGCAGCGCGAGCGCAGAGACGCCACGCCGATCCCGCCCGCCCCGCCGCGACGCGACCCCACGCCGATCGCCTCGCAGCAGCGCGAGCGCAGAGACGCCACGCCGATCCCGCCCGCCCCGCCGCGCCGCGACCCCACGCCGCGGCCGCCGGCAGCGCCCACCGTGCGTGCGATCGCCCTCGACCAGGGGCCGCTCGGCCGCCCGATCACCGACCCCACCGTGCGCGACGGCCCCGCGATCGCCGCCTGCCTCGCCTCGGAGCCGACGGTGAACGCCACCGCGCCCGGCACCACGCCGCCCGCGCCCGTCGACGAGCCCGCCGCCCTCGCCGAGGTGCTCGACCGCCTCGAGGGGGCGCTCGATCGCGAGGAGCTGGTCAGCGCGCTGCTGTCGCCGGTCGCCGAGGGCACCTCGCTGGTCGTCCTCTTCCTCCTGCGCGACCAGATGGCGATCGCGCTCGGGGCCTGGGGGACACCGCTCCCGCCGCGGCGCGTGCGCGAGCTGGCCGCGCCGGCGGCCCTCTCGGAGACCCTGCAGAGCGCGGTCGCCGAGCGGACCATCCTCCACGCGGACGCGCGCGGCGACGAGCTGCAGCGCAACGTCGCCGGCTACCTGCAGGTCGCGCCGCCGGCCGAGGTCTGCCTCGCGCCGATCTGTTACGAGGACCGCGTGGTGAACGTCCTCTGCTGGCAGACCACCGGGAGCTTCGGCCCCCGGGAGCTGCAGGCCCTCGCCCGGGTCGCCCGCTGCGCGGCCGAGATGGTCGCGCGGCTTCGCCTGGAGGAGTCGCTCACCTTCCGCCGGCCGGCTGGCGAGGGAGGCGTCCCCGGGCAGGCGAGCCAGCCCGCGGCAGGCGGCGAGGCGGCGAGCGAGGCGCCGAGCGACGCCCCGACCCTGCCCGCGAGCGGCGAGCTCGTCCCCCTGCAGAGCAGCGAGCTGATCGCGCTCGGCAGCGGTGAGCTCTCCGCGCTCTCCAGCGAGGAGCTCGCCGCGATCGACACGCGAAAAGTCGCCCCTCATCGCGGAGCGTCCGCAGGACGCGAGCCGGGCGACTTGCCTCCGGGCCGGGCGCTGTTCGGCCCCCGCGCCGACGACGTCACCTCCACGCAGATCTCGGCGATCATCACCCCGAAGGTCGACGCGCTGACCTCGGCCCAGATCGCCGCGATGGTGACGCCGGAGGTCGATCGCATCACCTCGCAGCAGCTGGCCGCGCTCACCACCGCGCAGGTGGAGGCGCTGCAGAGCGGGCAGATCCCGGCGCTCACCGATGAGCAGCTGCAGATGCTCGAGAGCGGGCAGTACCTCGCCGTGGAGAGCGGGCAGCTGATCGCGGCGCTCGAGCAGGGGCCGCCGCGGGACGACCTGGGCGCGCGCCTGGCGCGGCAGCTCACGCTCCTGCCCCGTTCGCAGCGTCAGTTCGGCCGCTTCACCCTGATCTGCCGCCTCGCCTCCGGCGGGATGGCGAACCTCTACCTCGCGCGCCTCGCGGGCCAGGGCGGCTTCGAGAAGCTGATCGCGATCAAGCGCATCCACGATCACCTCTGCGAGGATCGCGACTTCATCCAGATGTTCATCGACGAGGCGCGGCTCGCGGCGCGCATCTCGCACCCGAACGTGGTGCAGGTGATCGAGCTCGATCGCGTGGAAGGCGCGCACTACATCGCGATGGAGTACCTCGACGGCGAGAGCCTGAGCGCCCTGCTCGCGCGCGCCCACCCGGCGCCCGTGCTCGCCGCGCGCGTGGTCGCCAGCGCCGCCGCCGGGCTGCACGCGGCGCACGAGCTCCGCGACCCGCAGGGCGTGCTGCTGGGCGTGGTCCACCGCGACGTCTCGCCGCAGAACGTGCTGATCGGCTACCAGGGCGCGGTGAAGGTGGTCGACTTCGGCGTCGCGCGCGCGCGCGGCAACCTCCACGTGACGGACACCGGCACGCTCAAGGGCAAGGCCGCGTACATGTCGCCCGAGCAGATCCGCGCGAGCGACTCGGTCGACCGTCGCTCCGATGTCTTCGCGCTCGGGATCGTCCTCTACGAGGCCAGCACCAGGCGACGCCTCTTCAAGTGCGAGGGCGAGGTGGAGACGCTGCAGCGAGTCCTCGACGGAGAGATCCCGCCGCCCTCCAGGCTGCTCCCGGGCTACCCGGGGGAGCTCGAGCGCATCGTGCTCCGCGCGCTCGAGCGCGACCCGGCCCGGCGCTACCCGACCGCCGAGGCCATGCAGGCCGACCTCGAGCGCTTCATCGGACGCACCGGCGAGCCCCTGCTGCCGAGCGCGCTCGGCGCGCTGATGCAGGCGACCTTCGCCGACCGCATCGCGACCAAGCGCTTCGTGCTGCAGCAGTTCGAGCAGCAGCGCGCCACCGAGCAGAGCAGCCGCGCGGCGCGGCTCGCCGGGCGCGCGCCGGCTGCTCCTCCCCCGAGGCCGCCGAAGCGCCCCTCTCGCTGACGCTCCCCAGCCGCTGGGCTCGCTGACGCCTCGCGCGCCGGGGCCGCCCGCCTGGTCGCGCGTCGGCGGCGCGCCCATACTCTCTGGTGGAGCGGAGGTGTGCGATGGGCGCGACCTGGACGATCCTCAGCCCGCTGTCGACTCGCGAGGTGCTCGAGCTCGAGCGCGAGTGCGAGCTCGCCCTGGAGGCCTACCTCGCGGTGTATCCGGAGCGCGATGACCGCTGGGGCGAGTGCTCGGCCGGGGGCGGCGTGCCGGACCGCGCCGAGGTCCTCGCGGAGTACCGCCGCTACCAGCTCGAGCTCCCCGAGCGCGTGCTCCACCGCCTGCACGCCTGCCGCTCCAGCCTGGTGATCGAGGACCCGGGGGACCTCGCCGAGAGCCCGCTGCAGGTCTCGCTGCTCAGGTTCCTCCTCGAGCGCGTCGGCCACGGGCTGATCATGTTCGGTGACTACCCGCTGGAGCCCACCGAGCAGGTGCTGGAGGAGCTGCGCACCCGGCACGGCGCGCCGGGCTTCGACGAGCGGCCGGGCGCCGCGCGCGGCCACCGCGAGTCGCGCGCGCAGCGGGAGACGCCGCACGCTCCGCCGACCGAGGTGCGGGCCGTGCGGATCCTCGAGCTCCTCAAGAGCGCCGAGTCGAGCGTGGAGCTCGCCATCGACGTGCGCGATATCCTCTCCCGCGCCTCGCCGCTGGCCCGGCGCTACGCGGCGCTGATCTACGAGGAGGGGGCGATCGACGACCTCAAGGCCTCGCGTCTCCTCGGGGTCAGCGCGGACGAGCTGGAGCCCGAGGCGCGCGCGCTCGACGCGAGGCTGCGCGAGCTGCTGCCCTGAGCCTCCCGCTGCCCTGAGCCTCCCGTCGCGGAGGCCGCAAGCTCGACCTCACGGCCGCTTCCAGGCGTGCCGCACGCTGGCGCCGCGCGCCGCCTCCAGCTCCTCGAGGGTGCTCTGCAGGAGCGTCACCACGTACTGCGGGTTGTGCAGACCGCCGCTGCCGTCGCGGAGGACGAAGAGCAGGTTGAAGGCCGCCTTCTGCAGCGCCGCGCGGTCGGCCGTGCGCGGCGACGCGCCGGTCGGGGCGGGGCGCACGGGTCGCCGGCCCTTCGGCTCGGGCGCGAGCGTGAGCCAGCCGCCCTTCGCGTCGCGCAGGGGCCGGCACTGGGCGTCGGCGAGGACCAGGCGCTCCTCGGCGACGGCGACCGCTGCCGCCGCCGCGCCGCTCGCCCCGCGGAGGCCCTGCGCCTCGAGCTGCTGCCCGAGCTCGCGGCGGAGGAGCCCGAGGAGGTGCTCGACCTCCTCGACCAGCCCGCTGACGCGGCCGTCGCCGTCGTAGTCGCCCCGCGCGGGTGCGTCGAGGCTGCGCAGGCGGCCGTGGCAGCGCGCGCAGGAGGCGGTCGCCGGCGAGGCGCGGAGCGGCGCGAGCGAGGCGCGCGCGGTGCAGAGCGGCGCGAGCGGGCCGGCCGTCGGCGCCGCGAGGAGCTTGAAGGTGTGACCGCCGGCGGGGGCGCGCCGCGTGCTCTCGTCGAGGTGGCAGCCGACGCAGGAGTCGGGGACGCCCATGTGCGGGTAGGTCGGGCGCTGGGCGCGCTCGGTGGGGAGCCGCAGGAAGCGGCCCCCGCGTCCGGTGAGGAGCTGGAACTGCGGCGCGTGCGGCGCCGCGTCGGGCTCGCGCTCGACGAGCGGTCCGCTCTGCGCGTGTCCGCTGCCCCGGCGCGGCCGCCCGGGCAGGAAGGGGCGGAGCAGCGGCCCCTGGACCACGTTGACCTCGCCGCTGTGGCAGGCCACGCAGAGCGCACCCTGGCCGGCGTCGAAGGTGGCGCCGGGGATCTCCACGTCGCCGCAGAGCCGGAGCTGGCGGCGGCAGTCGGTCGCGTGGGGGTCGTGGCAGACCGGACAGGTGACGCCGCGGGGCTCGCGCTCGAGCTCGAGGTCGACCCGCGAGGTCGAGGCGTGCCCGCGGAGCGAGCGCAGCACCTCGCGCCCCACGTGGCAGCCGGCGCAGACCGTCCCGGCGGGCTGCCCCGCCACCGCCCGCTCCGCGACGCTCATCCGGTTCAGGCGCGCCTGCGCCACCTTCTGGTAGCGCGGCGGGTGGTCGTGGCACTGCGCGCAGACCTCGTCGCCGTAGGCGACGTAGAACCAGCCCGGCCCGTGGCAGCTCTCGCACTGCACGTTGGCGCGATCGCGGAGCTCGCGAGGGAGGTCGCGCCAGGCCCGCGGCGACGGGCGCGCCGGGAAGCTCCAGCGCTCGCGGTGGGCGCGGTCGTCGAAGCCGTCGTTGCGCGCGCTCGGCTGGTAGCCCACCGTGTGGCAAGCGATGCACTCCTCGCCGTAGCGGCCCGAGCTGCGCGGGAGCTCGCCGCTCAGGCCGCGGGTGAAGATGGTCGCGTGCGCCGTGCGCGCCCAGCCGCGCGCCTCGCGCGGGTGGCAGTCGAAGCGGCCGCAGTCCGTGTCACCGAGCCACACGCCGGCGCGCACCTTCAGCTCGACTGCTGGTGGTCGCGGCAGCTCCGCACCACCGCCCGACGTGTGCGGCGCCGCTCCGCCGCTGCGCAGCGTGAGCCACTCCACCCCGCTCGCGCGCAGGCGCGAGAGCCCGGCGAGCCCCGAGGGGGCGACCTGCCCCGGACCCGCGCGCACGCTCCAGCGCTCGCCGCCCAGCTCGCGCAGGAAGAGATCGACGCCGAGCGCGACCCGCGGCCAGCCGCCCGAGGGGTAGGCCGGGAAGATCTCGACGAAGCGCTCGAGGCGCTGCCCGCCGGCGCTCACCGCCTCCACGCGGAACGCCAGGCGACCGGCGGCGGCGGCGCCGAGCGCGACGATGGGACCGCGCCCCGGCGGCGGAGCGGGCGGCGCGGGCGGCGTCACCAGCTCGAGGACGCCGCCCTGGACGCGGAGACCACGCGGCGCCGGGCCCCAGAGCTGCTTCCAGGAGAGCTCCCAGGCGCCGTCGGCGCGCACCTCGGCGCGGAGCGTGACGCGGCGATCGAAGCCGAGCTGATCGCGCTGACCGCTGATCACGAGGAGGTGCTCACCCGAGAGCGGCGCGGCGGCCGGCGCGGGCGGCGGCTCGCGCGTGCCGCAGGCAGCGGCGGTCGCGAGCAGGAGCAGCGAGGCGAGGCGCGCGCGCGTCATCGCCCGCCTCCCTTCGCCGGCGGGCGCGGCATCGCCGCCAGCACGTCCCGCACCGCCGAGAGGAAAGCCGGCGCGAGGAAGCGCCCCCAGGGAGGCATCGCGGTACCTGGGCGCCCGAGGCTGGCGAGGTCGAGGAAGCGCGCGCGCGGCACCTCGCCGGCGCGCCCCTCGAGGACGGGCGGCCGCCTGGCCAGGACCACCCAGCGAGGGTCACGCCAGCCGGTGGGCTCGCTGCCGGACGCCGCGGGCAGGCGCCGATCGCGCGCGCCGTGGCAGGCGAGGCAGATCTGCGCCGCGACCTCCGCCGGCTCCGACGGGAAGGGGCGGTGCTGCTGGACCAGCCAGGCGATCAGGCTCTCGCGCACGGTGGCGGGCATCTCCACCCGCGGCATCGCGGTGCCTGGCACCCGCTGCGAGGGCGTCTTCAGCGCGCGGGTCAGGTCGTCCGCCGCCACGTACCAGCCGACCCGGCGCAGATCGGGCACGCCCGCCTCCGCCTCGCCGTCGCCCAGTCGGTGGCAGCC
>JAKLHH010000027.1 GCA_022710245.1 Myxococcota bacterium | reverse complement strand
CGCTCGTGGCCGAAGAGCTCGCTCTCGAGGAGCGTGTCGGTGAAGGCCGCGCAGTTCACCGCCACGAACGGCCGCGCCGCCGCGCCGCCCGCCTCGTGCACCGCCCAGGCGACCAGCTCCTTGCCGGTGCCGCGCTCGCCGGTGATCAGCACCGGCCGCGGGATGACGGCCACGCGCTCGATCTGCCGCACCACCTCGAGGATCTGCGGCGACTCGCCCACGATCCGGAAGCGCGCGCGGTGCGCCTCGCGCAGCGCCCGGTTCTGCTCGCCGAGGACGCGGTTCCGCTCCAGCAGCGCGAAGATGTTCCTCACCTTGCCGAGGAGGGTGTCGACCCGCCGCTTGAGCCGCCCGCCGCGGACGAGGAAGTCCGTGGCGCCCGCGCGGATCGCGCGCTCGGCCGTGGCGACGTCGCCCTGCTCGGCCACCGCCACGATGGGGAGCGCCGGGTCGAGCTCGCGGACGGCCGCGATCAGCTCGCCGCCCTTGCGCTGACCGTCGCCCAGCACCAGGTCGAGGACCAGCATGCCGCGCGCACGCCCCGCGCCCACGCGGCGCACGAGCTCCTCGCCGGAGCCCACCAGCTCCACCGCCGCCTCCTCGCCGGCCGCGGCGCGGAAGGCCCGCACCAGCGGGCGTAGCTCCCCTCCCGGCGGCTCGAGGATCAGGATCTCGTGGCTCATGGTCTCGGCCCTCGCCGGCTGCATGTGGTTATTTTCGCCAACAATGACACTTTACGCCAGATCGACGAGCGACGCGCAGCCCTCCGGGGCGCGACGCGCCAGGCCTTTCCGCCCGCTGCGCCGGTGGCACGCACCTTGGATTGCCCGGGGGGGAGCCCGCAGATCGACTGATGCAAGGCGCGGCTCGGCAGATAGGAGAAAGCGAGGACCCCATGTTGAACCTCACGCTGACGCTGTGGATGAAGATCGGGCTCGGCATCGCCGCGCTCCCCGTGCTCCTCTGGCTGCTCGGGGTGCGCTACATCCCGCACACCCGGATCGGCATCGTCGAGAAGCTCTGGTCGCTCGCCGGCTCGCTCCGCGAGGGGCAGATCGTCGCGCTCCGCGGCGAGGCCGGCTACCAGGCGGTGATCCTCCGCGGTGGCCTTCACTGGGGCTACTTCCCCTGGCAGTTCCGCATCCACAAGCAGCCGCTGGTGGTCATCGCGGCGAGCAAGCTCGGCTACGTCTACGCTCGTGACGGCCAGCCGCTCGCGCCGGTGCAGACCCTCGGCCGCGTCGTGAGCTGCAACAACTTCCAGGACGCCCGCGCGTTCCTCGCCGGCGGTGGGCAGCGCGGTCGCCAGCGCGCCATCCTGCGCGAGGGCGTCTACGCCATCAACCTCGCCCTCTTCGTGATCATCAGCGAGAGCTCCGTGCTCTCCGGCGGGATCAAGGACCAGGACGCCAAGAAGTACCTCACCTGGCAGGCCCAGCTGCAGTCCGCTGACGGCTTCCGCCCCGTGGTGATCGGCGGCGGCGCCAGCGAGGAGAGCCACGGCGGCCGCGGCCACGACGGCGACCGCATCGGCGTGGTCACCGTCCACGACGGCCCGCCCATCGAGTCGAGTGAGATCATCGCCCCCGAGGTGCGTCCGACCGCGGGTCAGAAGGCGCACGACTACTTCCAGGACCCCGAGGCCTTCCTGGTCGCCGGCGGCCGCCGGGGCAAGCAGCTCCAGGTGCTGACCGACGGCACCTTCTTCATCAACCGCTGGTTTGCCACCGTCGAGCTCCTCGACAAGACGATCATCCCGATCGGCTACGTCGGCGTGGTGGTCTCCTTCTTCGGCACCGCGGGGGTCGACGTGACCGGCGAGCAGTTCCGCTACGGCGAGCAGGTCGAGCGCGGCCAGCGCGGCGTCTGGAAGAACGCGCTGCCTCCGGGCAAGTACGCGCTGAACCCCTACGCGATGACGGTGGAGCTCGTCCCCACGGTGAACTTCGTGCTGCGCTGGATCACCGGCCAGGCCGAGGATCACCAGTACGACAAGGACCTGACCAGCATCGAGATCATCACCGCCGACGGCTACGAGCCCTGGCTGCCGCTCTCGCTCGTGCTCCACATCGACTACCAGAAGGCGCCGAGCGTGGTGCAGCGCTTCGGCGACGTCAAGCGCCTGATCAGCCAGACCCTCGACCCGATCCTCACGGCCTACTTCCGCGACGTGGCCCAGTCGACGCACATGCTCGACCTCCTCACGCGGCGTGAGGAGATCCAGACCCGCGCCACGCAGGAGCTCGGCAAGCGCTTCGCCGAGTACGACATCAACTGCATCGCCGTGCTGATCGGCCGCCCCGAGTCGCGCAGCACCGAGGGCGGCGACCCGATCGACCGCCTCTTCGACCAGCTCCGACAGCGGCGCCTCGCCGAGGAGCAGATCGCGACCTTCGCCAAGCAGGAGCAGGCGGCGATGAAGCAGAAGGAGCTCAACAGCGCCCGCGCCCAGGCGGACAAGCAGACCGAGCTGACGCAGACGAGCATCAACATCGAGATCGCCGCCAACCGCGGTGAGGCCGAGCTCGCGGAGGCGAAGCGCCTCGCCGAGCGCGACGTGGTGCTCGCCGACGGCGACTCGCGGGCCAAGGACCTCCTCGGCAAGGGCGAGGCCTCGCGCATCTCGCAGACCGGTCTCGCCGAGGCCACGGTCTCCCTGAAGAAGATCCAGGCCTACGGCGACCCGCGCCTCTACGCGCTGGGCCAGGTCAGCGAGAAGCTGGCTGCCAGCGAGCAGCCGCTGGTCCCCGAGCGGCTCTTCGTGATGGGCGGCGAGGGTGGCGAGGGCGGCGCCGCGAGCGCGACCGGGATCTTCGGCCGTCTCCTCGCGGTGCTGCTCGCCGAGCGCGCGGGCTTCGACCCCGCGGGCGGCCCGGTGGTACCAGGCCCCCTGCCCTCGACGCCGGCGGTGCCCTCGACGCCGGCGGTGTCCTCGACCCCGATGGTGCCCTCGACGCCGACCGTGCCCTCGACGCCGACCGTGCCCTCGACGCCGACCGTGCCCTCGACGCAGCCGGCGGGGGCTGGTGCCGCGCCCCGTGCCGCGCGGACGACCGCGGAGCTTCGCTCGTCGGCGGCCTCGCCCGCTCCGGTGAGCCGGCCCGCGACCAGGCCGGCCAGCGTGCCGCCGCCCGTGCCCGCGAGCCGCTGACGCCCGGCTCGCCCCGCTGACTCACTCACAGGCAAGTCGAGCTCAACCCGGAGGAGAGCACCATGCTGGATCGCCAGGTCGCGCTGCGCCGCAGCGCCAGCAGAGAGCAGAGGACGTTCGAGGCCGCAGCTCCGCTGGCTGGCTCCAGCGCGTTCCGCCAGGTCAGCCTGCACGAGCGCTGCGTCGTCTGCGACGAGGTGACGGGCGGCGGGCGCTGCCGCCGCTGCGCCGCGCCTCGCTGCGAGGGACACGCGCTCCCGGCTGGACGCCGCTGCGAGCGCTGCGAGGAGGACTACCGCCGCACCCTGGAGCAGCGCCGGCCCGACTTCCCCTGGTACTCGCTCGTGGTCCTCTGCCTCGGGGCAGGTTCGTGCTGCGAGGCGCTGCCGCCCTGGCTGGCCCTGACCCTGACGATGCTGGTCGCCAGCCCGATCGCGGTCTTCGGCTATCGCCGCAGGCTGCTGCGCGCGCGCTTCCTCGACGAGCGGCCGTTCTGGCGCTACCGCCCGTGATGGGGAGGCTCACTCGATCGGCTTGCAGTAGCTCTCGAGGACGACGTTGTTGATGGTGGTGGTGAGGGAGAGCTTGCCCCCGAAGACCAGATCGATGTCGAAGTTGCCGCCGGCGGTCTCCGTCGGGATCGGCTTCTGCCCCTTGTACGGGGTGCTCCAGCCGTCGGAGATCGAGCTCCAGGGCAGGCGTCGCGGCGTCCCGCAGCGGGTGGGGGCGAAGAGCCCGGGGTCCTTCAGCCGGGTGAAGGAGAAGACGCGCGCCTTGACCTTCTTCACCGCGGCGATCGCCTCCGCCATGGTGCTCTTCGCCGGGTAGTTGCCCTCGCGCGGGAAGTCGGTCTTGTCGGTCTTGCCGTCGCCGTCGCGATCACCGTAGTTGTCGGGCCGCTCGAGGAAGGTGTCGTCGGTGGCGACGATGATCACGCGGGTCGCGTTGGCACGCCAGGGGAACTCCTCCGCGGCCCCCACCAGCGAGTCCACCGCGTTCTCCTCGCAGACCGGGTTCTGCAGCGTCGGGCCGGTGGGCCCGTCGCCGGGGTTGCGATCCGCGTCCGTGTAGGTCGTCCTGTAGTTGGCGAAGGCCTTTTGCAGCGTGGCGGCGGCCGTGTGGACCTTGCCGCCCTCGAGCGGCCCCGTGGTGTCCAGCCGGTAGTTGTCCACGTAGCCGATCAGCCCCAGGTGCGCGTCGGGCGCGAGCTTGTTGGCGGCGTCGACGACCAGGCCGATCTCCTTCTCCAGCGTGCTCAGCACGAAGCTCATCGAGCTCGAGACGTCGAGCACGAAGACGATGTCGACGACGTCCTTGCAGGTGTAGCTGACCTGCTCGCCCCGGAAGTCTGGCTGGCTGAACGGGTTCTCGCCGCTGCCGGTCCCCGAGTCGAGCGCGCGGGCGTCACCGGCGACGAAGGAGGAGTCGGCGCAGCCGAGGGTGAGGAGCACGGGCGAGAGGAGCAGCAGCTTCCGGCGCATCATCATTGAGTCTCCGCAGCAGAGGTCACCCTGGTAGGGTGCAAGGACCCGTCCGCTAGTCGCGGGCCCGCTCAGTCCTTGCCTCGCTCTCCGTCCGGCTCCGGCGCCGCCGGTGGCTCCTCGTCCTCCGGCTCCACCACCGGGATCCGGTAGCTCTCGTCGAGCCAGTGGCCCAGGTCGACCAGCTGGCAGCGGGAGGAGCAGAAGGGAAAGGCGCCGTTCTCCTCGCGGCTCGCCACCGGGGCCTTGCAGATCGGACAGCGACGCATCGCGAGGAAGATAAAGCACGGCACGCGGCCGCGCCAGCGGCGACTTGCCGCCGCTGGGCGCCGGTGCGATCTTCTGCTCATGCGTCATGCGCTCTTGCTCGCTCTCCCCTGCCTCGCCCTCGCCGTCGCCCTCCCCTCTCACGCCGCGCCGCAGCCACGACGCAAGGAGCGGCTGGCGCTCAGCGAGGCCGTGGGCGGGCTCCAGCTCGCGGCAGGCCTCGCCTCGGAGAAGGTGCAGGCCGGCAAGCCCGTCCTGCTCGAGGTGCAGCTCCGCGCCGTGGGCGCGCGCCGGCTCGTGGTCCGCTCCCACGTGCAGTCGAGCGAGCGGCACTACGACTACTTCTCCGTCACCCTTCGCTACCCCACGCCGTCACGGGAGGGCTGCCGGGCGCGCTTCAATGGGCGGGGCGAGCAGCGCATCACGCTCGTCGATGCCCGAGACAAGTCAGCGCCGGTCGCAGTCACCCTCGGAGGACCGGGCGAGGGCGTGCGGCACCAGATCGACCTCGCCGCCTGGGCCGCGCGCGTGGTGAACGGACGCAAGGGGATCGCGCCCGGCTTCTACAAGGTGGTGGTGCGCTACCAGGTGAAGCCCGAGCCGGGCGTCTGGAGCGGGACCCTGGAGGCGCCGCCCCTCCACCTCACCGTTGAGGGGAAGCCGCCGCCCGGCCGCTGCCCGACCAACCCGGGCTGGGACGCGTTCTGAGTCCCCCTGCCGAGCCCCGTGGGCGAGGCTACTTGCAGGTGAGCGCGGCGCCCTTCTCGGTCGGCTGCACCACCTTGTCGCCGTTCGCGTCGTTGATCTGATAGACGCCCTGGCAGGTGGACCCGCTGCCCTCGACGGTGAGCTTGCCGCCGACCCCGACGCCGAGCAGGCTGACGCCGTTGCCCGAGACCTTCAGGTCCCCGAAGATCTGGCAGCTCATGATGATGACGTCGTTGGAGTGGACCTCGAGGTTGCCCTTCACCTTGCAGAAGGCGGCGGTCGCGTTGTTCGCGTTCTTCTCGAAGACCAGGTTGCCCTCGATGGTGAGCCCGCGGAGGTGCGAGTTGTTGGAGGCCATGGTGACGTTGCCGGCCAGGATGGTCTTGTCGACGCCGTTGCCGATGATGGAGACGTTCTCGGCGTCGATCTTCACGTCTCCCGTGACGGGCTTGCCGTTCGTCTCCGCCCCGAAGATGATGACCCGGTCCTTCGAGCTCTGCGGGAGCGTGACCTTGCCGTCCTGGCTCGTCGTGGCCGTCTCGATCCCCACCCCGCTCGACCTCGGCGGATAGCAGATCACGTCCACCACCTTGCCGTCGACGATGACGATGTCGGCCTGCGCGTTCGGGTCGCCGCAGGCTTGCCGCTTCACGTCGGTGATGTTCACGCACTGCCCGCCGAGGTCGACGCAGTCGCTGCCTGGCTCGCCGCTGACGATCCAGGTCGTGCCGCCCACCGAGACGACGTCGACGGTGTCGCTGTAGCCGACGTCATCTCCGGGGCCCACCGTGGCGGTCACCGCGCGATCCCCGCAGGCCGCGCAGAGCAGGACGCAAGCTATGACAGGGCTCAGGTAGTGTCGTGACATGTGCTCCCTCGTTAGTGGCTAGTGCAGTCCAGATTAGCAGGCTTCGTGCCTGCTCGTCGACGGGCCAACCCATGGAGACCCCGGCGTGCCGCGGTGCGTGCGGGTGTCTGCCTGATGGCCGCCGCCTGCAGCTGGCGCGCCCGGGGCCGGTGCAGGCGCTCTGCAAGGCTTGCATGCAAGCGCTGGCAGGCCTGCAAGGTGAGCGCTGCCGCTGATCGCGCGGAACCCCTGTGGCCTCGCGGCCCTCCACGCTGGCCCGCCTCATGCTGTAGGTCCCGGCGTCGCGCCACCAGGCGCCAAGAGAGGCCACATGAGACGATCGTTCACCGCTGTCGCGACACTGACCCTCACCCTCGCCGTCCTCGGTTGCGGAGATGTTGACCCGGAGCTCGGAGCCCAGCGCGCCCCGCTGCTCGGCGACATCAACTACGGCGGGACCTGCACGCCCGCGCTGCGGAGCTTCCAGGAGAAGCTCACCCGCTTCGGCCGCACCGCCGCCGTGACCCGCGCCTTCCGCGAGTGCCTGAGCCAGGCGATGACGGGCACCGTGAACCTCACCTATGGCGGGACCACCGGTCCCTACCGCAAGTGCACCGGCGACCCCTGGTACTCGTCGACCCTTCAGACCCAGCTGGACAAGATCGTGGACATGAGCCTGAGCCTCAACGACCTGCACGTGAACTGCAGCGGCGGCATGGGGAACGCGAGCGTGGCCGGCGCGGACCAGCACGACTACGACTACGGCGGCGACGAGACCTTCTCCTGGTCGCACTGGTTCGCCGATGTGCAGGCAGAGATCGGCCTGCCGGTCTGCACCAACCCGGCGACGGTCTCGCCCTGCCGCTACCTCCCCTACCCGTGGCCGTATGACCAGGGCGCCGGCATCACCTGGCACGAGGTCAGCCACACGCACGGCTACACCCACGGCGCCAACGACCAGACCGCCGCCAAGACGGCCTGCGGCTACGCCGGCGACGCGACCTGGCACTTCCAGCGCAACACGATGCCGTACATCGTCGGTGACTGCATGGAGGAGGTGCTCGCGCGCTCCGGCGTGCGCTGCGGCGGGCACGTCGAGGACGACCTCGAGTGCGTCGCCGGCTCGCTCCGGCTGATCGACGGCTTCGAGTCCACCACCTGCAGCTGCGTGCAGGACCCCAAGGCGGCCGCCGCGCTCTTCAAGGTCGAGGTGCGTGACGCCTCGGACGACCTGGTGAACCGCACCCTCTGCGGGCCCGCCACCCTCTCGGCCCGCGTGCTGCCGCTCACCGGCACCTGCGCCCACGCCACCATCTCCCTGTTCCATGGCGGGGTCTCGCTGGTGAGCGCCGTGGTGACGCCCTACACGTGGCACAGCTTCAACGTCGGCGCCTTCAGCGGCGCGATCGACGTCCGCGCCACCTGCGGCGGCGAGACGCACTCCCAGCGCGTGAACCTCGACCACACCGCCCCCACCTTCACCGCTGTCTCGGTCGGCGGCGCCTGGTCAAGCGACCCCGTGCGGGTGAGCCTCAGCGGCGTCAGCGACGACGGCTGGTGGCTGAGCAGCGAGTACACCACCGCCATCCACCTCGACGGCGTCTACCAGGGCAGGTTCAACGGCGTCGGCGCGACCCTCTCCGGCGTCGCCGCGGGCGCGCACACCCTCCGCGCCACCCTGCAGGACGGCTGCGGTCGCCGCAGCACGAGCCGCGACGTCTCCTTCAACGTGGACCGCACCGCGCCCACCATCGCCTTCAGCAGCCCGGCCGCCAGCGCCCTGGTGCTGAGGACGAGCGCGCTCAGCGTCTCCGTCGTCGGCGGCGACCCGAGCGGCTACCCGATCGACGCGACCCGCGTCAGCGGCGTGGCCTCGGCGCGGCTCTACCTCGACGGGCTCCCGGCCGAGCTCGGCGGCGGCGCCGCCCTCTGCACCTTCTCCGGTCCGTGGATCACCGGCTTCGCCACCACGGTGAGCTGCACCGTCCCGGCCTTCACCCTGCCGGTCGGCACGCATCAGCTCCTCGCCGTGATCACCGATCGCGCCGGTAACCAGGCCACGGCGCAGCGCTCGATCGTCGTGCACTAGCGCGCGGCGCAGAGAGCCCTGCGCAGCTCCTCCGCGCTCGCGTAGCGATCCCGCGCCGCCCGCATCATCGCCCGCAGCACCACCTCATCCACCCACGCCGGGACCCCCTCGCGGAGCAGCGACGGGAGCGTCGGCGTCTCGCTGAGGATCCTGCGCAGCACGATCGGCGCGTGATCCCCGGCGAAGGGCAGCTGCCCGGTCACCAGCTGATAGAGCAGCACGCCGGCGGCGTAGACATCGGTGCGCTCGTCGGCCTGGCCGCCGGCGTCGAGCTGCTCGGGCGCCAGGTGGTGGAGCGAGCCCACCACCATGCCCGTGCGAGTCAGCCGTCCCCCGCTGTCCAGCCAGGCGAGCCCGAAGTCGAGGAGCTTCACCTCCTCGCCGGCGAGGAAGACGTTGCTCGCCTTGAGGTCGCGATGGACCACCCCCTGCGCGTGGCAGGCGGACAGCCCCACCAGCACGCGGTCGACGGTCGCGAGCGCCTCCTCGAGCGCGAGGGGTGCGCGCGCCTGCCGCCGCGCGAGGTCCTCGCCCTGCAGCCACTCGAGCACCAGGTAAGGCTGGTCGTCCGCGTCGAACCCCGACGCCAGGAAGCGCACCACGTTCGGGTGCGAGAGCCGTCGCAGCGCCTCGATCTCGCGGAGCAGCCGCTCTCGCTCGCCGCCCTGCGCCGCCGCGCGGAGCAGCCGCTTCACCGCCACCGGCGCGCCGCCGACGAGGTCACGCGCGCGCCAGACCTCGCCCATGCCGCCGTGACCGACCCGCACCTCCAGGCGGTAGCGGTCTCCCAGCAGCATGGGTTCCCTCAGCGCCCCTCGTCGGCGATGCCGAAGGCCTGCAGCTTGTACATCAACGTCCGGATCGGGATGCGCAGGCGCTGCGCCGCCCGGGTACGGTTGCCCGCCTCGGCGGCGAGCGCCTCGCGGATCAGCTGCACCTCGAACCGCTGCACCCGCGCCTTGTAGTCGAGCCCCTCGTCCCCCGACGCGCCAGGGGCTGGTGGCGCCCCGGTGGTCGCGGCCGCTCCCCCTGCGACGGCGGGCGTCCCTGGAGGCGCGGCGGCCCGCGCCTCCAGTCCGCGGATCGGCTCCGGCAGGTCCTCGGGGCTGATCAGCCGGTCCTCGGCCAGCACCACCGCGCGCTGGATCACGTTGCGCAGCTCGCGCACGTTGCCCGGCCACCGGTGCTGGCGCAGCAGCGCGAGCGCCTCGGGGGTCAGGCCCGGCACTCGCGAGCCGTTGGCCTCGTTCGCCTCGCGCAGGAACTGCTCGGCGAGCGGCTCGATCTCCTCGACCCGCTCGCGCAGGGGGGGAAGGCGCAGGGTCATGGTATTGATTCGGAAGAGGAGGTCGCGCCGGAAGGTGCCGGCCTCGGCCATCGCGTCTAGGTCGCGATGGGTCGCCGCGAGGACGCGCACGTTGACGGGGATCTCGCGGCTCGAGCCGATGCGGGTCACCACGCGCGTGTCGAGGACGCGCAGCAGCGCGGCCTGCGCGGCCGGCGAGAGCTCGCCGATCTCGTCGAGGAACACGGTGCCGCCGTCGGCCTCCTCGAAGATCCCGGGCCGGGCGCGGTCGGCGCCGGTGAAGGCGCCCTTCTCGTAGCCGAAGAGGACGCTCTCGATCAGCTGCCCCGGGATCGCCGCCGAGTTGATGCACGGGAGCGCGCCCCGTCCGCTCCCCTGGTGGATGGCGCGCGCGACGACCTCCTTGCCGCTGCCGGTCTCGCCGAGGATCAGCACCGGGATGGTGGAGCGCGACATTCGCAGGGCGACGGCAAAGAGCTTCTGCATCGCCGGGCTGCGCGCGACGACGCTCCCGGAGGCCTCGCCCGCGGCGGCCTCCAGCATGGGCGCGGCGCAGTGCGGGCTGGCCGGACGGGCCCGGCCAGTGGCGCCCACGGCCGCCGAGAGGAGCTGCGCGCCCGAGGTCGCCGCCGAGGGGAAGAGGGCGCTCCCGCAGAGGAGCCGCGGCCCCTCCCCCTTCGCGACGAGGCGATCGACCAGCCCGGACAGCTCGTCGGCGCTCACCTCGGGGAGGAGCACCTCCACCGCCGCGGGGCTGTAGAGGCCGAGGCGATCGATGGGCCGCAGCTGACCCTGCAGCCCGGCGCACCAGCCGGCGAGCGGCGTGCGTGGGCTCGCGTTGACGAGGAGGAGCCCCAGGCTGCGGCCAAAGTGGCCGTGGCGCACCACCTCGCGCTCGAGCTCCTCGAGGAAGAGGTCGTGCCGGAGCAGCCCCTGGAGCGGCCCCAGCTCGGGCGTCAGCGCGTGCAGGGACGCCGCCAGCGCCCCCAGCCGCAGCTCGTCGCCGGGCCGCACCGCGCTCTCCTCGACGCGCCGGCCGCCGACGAAGCAGCCGTTGGTCGAGCCGAGGTCGACGATCCAGACCTCGCCCTCCCGCAGCTCGAGTCGCGCGTGCTGTCGCGACAGCGATGGGTGCCGGATGACCAGGTCGGCCACGCTGTCGCGGCCGACGATGATCGGCTGCTCCCTGAGCTGCACCGCCTCGACGCCGTCCGGGTGGTAGACGAGGAGCGTGGCCGTGCGCTCCCAGCCGAGGCTGAGCGCGCCGCTGAAGCTGTGGGTGAGGCTCAGGTCCAAGCCGCCCTCCCTGCCGTGGCCGTGTGACGGTACCTCGGTACGCCCGGCGGAGGCAATGCCGCTCGGCATCGCGATCGCGGGACGTGCTACTCGGGGGCGCGGACCGCCACCTGCCCCGCTCGACCTTGGTGCTGGAAGCTCAGGGCTTCATCCCCAGCGTGAGGCCGAGCGTCGCGAGGAGCTCCTTGACCTCGTTGAGTTGCCTGCGCCCGAACCCCTCGCCTCGCAGCAGCTCGGCCTCGGTGCGCTGGCAGAGGTCGCCGATGGTGGCGACGCCGAGCCGGGCGATGGCGTTCGCCGAGGCCACGCTCAGCTCCAGCTCGTCGACGGAGCGGGCGAGGAGCCCGGCCCCCGTCGCGGCCTGCGCCGCCTCTGCGGCCTCTGCCTCGGCCCGCAGCGCGACCGCGCAGCGCTCCCGGCGCTCCGCCTCCAGCGCCTCGAGCGCCGCCTCGTCCGCCGCGCCAGGCCAGCAGGCCAGCGCCGCGCGGAGCAGCGGATCGGTGAGGGGGTCTCGCGCACCCTCGCGCGCGGCCGCCACCACGGCGGCGGCCAGGTCGCGGCCGCGGGCCGCCGAGAGCCAGCCGGCCGGGTCGTGCGGCGGCGTGGTGAGGTCGAGCTCTCGCGGCGGCTGCCACTCGAGCATCGCCTGGGTGGTGATCGGGAGGTGCACCGCCACCTCGACCGCGTCGAGGCCGCGAGCCGTCTCGGGATCAACGGCGATCGCAGGCAGGTCCCAGGGGAGCGGGGCGCGAGAGGCGACGAGGCGGCCCGAGGCGAGGAGCAGCGGAGAGCCGGAGCTGACGGCCTCCGCCGCCCGCAGCGCCTCGGGCCGGCCGCTCTCGAGCATCCGCTTCGCGCTCTTGATGGTGGAGACGAAGCCGGCGGCCTCGAGCGCGCCGCAGATCATCGGGGCGAAGAGCTCGAGGAGCATCGCTCGCGGGACCCGGCAGCTGCCCGCAGGCAGCGACGGGTCGACGGTCAGGTGCGCGCGCCCGCTGTAGTCGACGACCTTGCTGAAGAGGCGGGTCTGCCAGAGCTCCTGCAGGTCCGCGCGGAGCAGCGCGAAGAGCCGGTCGACCGCCTGCTGGACGCCGACCCCTCCCTGCGCCGTCAACACCGCCTCGTACGCCTCGTTGAGCGGCGCGGCCTCCTCCCGGAGCCCTGCCGGGAGCACGGCGAGCACCTCGATCGGCTCCCCGGTGACCGGCGACACGCAGGGCGCGCCCAGCTCGAGGAGGCCGAAGCGCTCGCGGCGCACGCTCGCCTGCACCACCTCGACCCCGCAGCGGTCGCAGACGACGCCGCGGTCCTTCATGCGCTTGTGCCTGCCGCACTCGCACTCGAAGTCCCGGCGCGGGCCGAACACGCGCTGCGAGAGCAGGCCGCCTGCCTCGACCCGACGGGCGTCGCGCCGGAGCTCCTCCGCTGGCAGCACCTCCGCCGTGGCCTCCTTCCCGCGGCGGAGCCCGAGCCCGAGCGCGCGCAGCCAGGCGACGAGCTGCGTGCTCCCCTCGGTGCGGAGGCCCTGCGAGGGCTTCACGACCTCGAAGAAGGAGAAGATGTCCCCGGGAGGCGGTCTCGACGCCGCGAGCTCTGCCTCTGGCTCGATCAGGTACTCGCGGCCGGGGTTCTCCTGCTTCACCAGCTCCTCGTACGCCCGTGTCCGGGCGGTGACCGCGTCGGACTTCAGGGTGAAGAGCTCCCAGGCCGTCCACGGCGCGCGCTCCGCGAGCGCGCTCGCCAGCTCGAAGCTGACGCGCTGACCGCCGTGGGCTGCGCGCCCCTCGGTGGGCTGCTGCGACTGCAGGTCATAGGGCCCGATGCTCCGGGCCTCCAGCACGTCGCGGGCGGCCGCCCGCTTGCGCACGCGGACCGTCGACGCACCGCCCTGCCACGCGAGCTCGGCCGGGAGGGGGCGGATCGCCGAGACCACGGCCGGGCGCCCATCGAGCTCGAGCTGATCGCCCACCTCGAGGGGGCGGGTCCAGGAGATCTGCACGCGGACGCGCCGGTCCTCGACCTGGGCGGCGCTGACCTCGCCGGAGCAGCCGCCCGGGGCGCGGAGCGAGCGATCGACCACCGCGCCCGCGGCCTCTCCGAAGATGGCGCGGAGGAGCTTCTCCTCCGGCGAGAGGACCGCCGAGCCGCGAGGAGAGACCAGCCCCGCCAGGATGGTCCCCGGCTGGATGGCGCTGCCCACGCGCGCGACCCCGCGCTCGTCGAGGTGCGCGAGCGCCTCCTCGCCGACGTTCGGTACGTCCCGGGTGAACGACTCCGGGCCGTGCGGCGTGTCCTGGCGCTCGAGCTCGAGCCAGCAGGCGTGCGCGGTCTGCAGGCGGGGGGCGAAGGTCGAGGAGACCTCGACGAAGCCGGACCCCGCCGGCGAGGGAGCGACGCGTGCTTCCAGCCCCTCCGGCGAGGCGACGGAGACCGAGCTGCCGGGGAACGGGAGGGGTGCGATCGGGAGGGGGACGATCGGGTGGTCCGCCATGGAACGACCCTAGCCCAACAGCGGGGCCGGTATCCAGCGGGACGGAGCGCTAGCGCCGCTGGTGGACGCTGAGCGCGCCCACGTACAGGAAGCCGACCAGGAAGAGCAGCAGGAACGGCACCGAGATGAAGTGCCCGCCGCGGTAGGCGACCAGGATGGCTGCGCTGAAGTAGGCGGCCATGAAGAGCTCGAAGTAGGGGATCAGGGTCTTCACCGCGCGGTAGCGCTTCTTCCGCCAGGCCTCGCCCTTCAGCGCGATGCCGTGCTTCGGCGTACGCACGAACTCGGTGTCCTTGCCCAGCAGGGCCTCGAAGACCGCGCGGCTCTGGTTGACGCAGAGCCCGATGCCGACCGAGAGCATGAGCGGGAGGAACTTGAGCACGTTGACCCAGCCCTTCGGCCGCACCTCGCGCTGCGCGACGATGTAGAAGCTCACCAGGCTCATGGTGGTGCCGAAGAAGAGCGGGAGGTCGAGCAGCAGCACCTCACGCCAGCCGTGGTGCGTGCGCACGAGGAGGTTCGGGAGCAGCAGGATGGAGAGCAGGAGCAGGAGCGGATAGGCGAAGTTGTTCGTGAGGTGGAAGAACGCCTCCGCCTTGACCCTGAAGGGGACGTCCGAGCGCATGATCTTCGGCAGCAGCTTCTTGGCCACCTGGATCGAGCCCTTGGCCCAGCGGAACTGCTGAGACTTGAACGAGTTCATCTCGACCGGGAGCTCGGCGGGGGAGACGGTATCGAAGAGGTAGATGAACCCCCAGCCCTTGAGCTGCGCGCGGTAGGAGAGGTCCATGTCCTCGGTCAGCGTGTCGTGCTGCCAGCCACCCGCGTCCTCGATGGTCTTCACGCGCCAGATGCCCGCGGTCCCGTTGAAGTTGAAGAAGCGACCGGAGCGATGACGCGCCGTGTGCTCGATGACGAAGTGGCCGTCGAGCATGATGGCCTCGATCTCGGTGAGGCGCGAGAAGTCGCGGTTGAGGTGGCCCCAGCGAGCCTGCACCATCCCGACCTTCGGATCGGAGAAGTAGTGAACCACCTCCCGCAGGATGGAGGGAGCCGGCACGAAGTCGGCGTCAAAGACCATCGCCAGCTCGCCGGTCGCCGTGCGGAGCCCGTTCTCCAGGGCGCCCGCCTTGAAGCCCGTGCGGTCATCCCGGTGGATGTAGTGGACGTCGAAGCCCTGCTTCTGCAGGTCCGCCACCTTGCGACGGCAAATGCCCTGGGTCTCGTCCGTGGAGTCATCCAGGACCTGCACCTCGAGCTTGTTGCGGGGGTAGTCGATGCGCGCGACGGCGTCGATGAGCCGCTCGATCACATACATCTCGTTGAAGAGCGGCAGCTGCACCGTCACCTTGGGCAGCTCGGCGTCCTCATAGCGGCGGAGCGGCTGAGGTCGGTTCTTCTTGTACCTGTAGAAGAGCCAGACCAGGTTGCTGCGGTGGAAGCCGTACACGGCCAGACAGAGAAGAACTGAGAGGTAGAGTCCGATGAGTACGTGCTGGTACCACATGAGCGTGTACTCCTCCCTGGAGCTGCACGTATATAGCCGGAAAGGAGGGCGCGAATTGTCACCAGAATGTAATTTCGTGTAAATCGTTGTCTGTGGTCATGTGTAGGTGTGATTCCTGCCAAGTCGTTAACTCATCGCAATCAGTCGCGTTTTCCACATTGAATTGGTCCGACCATTAGATCCCTCGGGCGTGACCTTGTGCGTCATCGCGAATTGTCGTGGCCGGAGTACAGCTCGGTGGTGCGGTCCGCCACGGAGAGGGCCACCGGACTGCTGCCACGGGTCCGGCGGGCGTGACGCGGAGCGCCAGTCAGCGATGGGAGGGCGGCTTGACGGTCTTGGACCTGGCGGAGGCGGGCTGGGTGAGCTTCGCCTTCGCGGCCTCGCGCTCCCCGCGGAGAACAAAGTTCCCCTGCTCCTCCAGCACGTCGCCTCGGGTGCCCAGGTCGAGCATGGTGAGGGCGAAGAAGATGGCGAGGAAGAGGAGCGAGGAGAGGAAGACGAAGGCGTTGAAGCGCACGTCGAACTTGAGGTGCATGAAGTAGCCGACGACCAGCGACGCCTTCACCAGCGCCACCGCCATCGCCACGTAGAGCGCGGGCGCTCCCAGGTCGAGCATCGAGACGCCGACCGTGACCCCGGTGAGGACCAGCAGCGCGCCGAAGACGCCGAGGTAGACCTTGAGCGGCAGGACGTGCTCGCCGGTGCCGGGCGCCTGCTCCTTGCCGCCGGGGGCGCTGAGGGCGAGGCTGTCGGTGCTCATGGCGGGCTCCTCACTCCTTGGTTGGTCGCGGCCGCTCCATCACTTCACCAGGTAGAGCAGCGGGAAGAGGAAGATCCAGATCAGGTCCACCAGGTGCCAGTAGAGCCCGACGTTCTCCACCGGCGTGAAGTAGCGCGCGCTGAAGTCGCCGCGCCGGGCGCGGACCAGCATCCAGCCGATGACGCCCATGCCGGCGATCACGTGCACGCCGTGCAGGCCGGTCATGGTGAAGTAGATGCCGAAGAAGATGTGCGGCAGCCCGGCGATGCCCTCGGCGCGATAGAACTTCCCGGGCAGCAGGCCGTGCTCGAACTTGTGGTGGTACTCGAAGCCCTTGATGACCAGGAACGCGCCAGCGAAGGCGAGCGTCAGCGCGAGGAGCCGCACCAGCGCCTTGCGATCGCCGAGCTGCGCCGCGCGCACCGCGAGCGCCATCGTCAGCGACGAGGTGATCAGCACCACCGTGTTGAGCCCGCCGAGGGGGACGCTGAGGTGCTCGTGCGCGGCGACGAAGGTGCCCGGGTAGAAGTAGCGGAAGGCGCCGTAGGCCATGAAGACGCCGCCGAAGAAGAGGATCTCGGTGGCGAGAAAGATCCACATCCCCAGCTTCGCCGCCGAGCGCTGCTGCGCGGCGGTGGCGAAGTGGTGCTGGTGGCCCGCGTGCTCCACCATCACTCGCCTCCATGCACGGCGGCAGGTCCGCTGCGATCGATCTCGTCGAACTCGTAGGGCCCCTGCCTGACCACCGGCTGCGCGTCGAAGTTGTGGGTCGGCGGCGGGCTCGCCTGCTGCCAGTCGAGCGAGGTCGCCTCCCATGGGTTCGCGGTCGCCCGTTGCCCACGGAAGATCGAGTGGAGCAGGTAGACGAGCACGATGACGAGGCCGACCCCGAGGATCTGCGAGCCGATGGTCGAGGCGCGGTGGAGCGCGGTGAACTTTGGCAGATACTCGTGGTAGCGGCGCGGCATGCCATGCGAGCCGAGCAGGAACTGCGAGAAGAAGGTGAGGTTGAAGCCGATGAAGATCAGCGCGCAGGCGATGCGCGCCCAGGTCTCGCTGTACATGCGGCCGAACATCTTCGGCCACCAGTGGTGGAGCCCGCCGATGAACGCGATCACCGTGCCGCCCATCATCACGTAGTGGAAGTGCGCCACGACGAAGTAGGTGTCGGTCAGGTGCACGTTGACCGAGAGGGTGCCGAGGAAGATGCCGGTGAGCCCACCGATGGTGAAGAGGAAGAGGAAGGAGAGCGCGTAGAGCATCGGCGCGGTGAAGGCGATCGAGCCGCGGTAGAGGGTCGCCACCCAGCTGAAGACCTTGATCGCCGTCGGCACGGCGACGGCGAAGGTGAGAAACGAGAAGACCATCGTGGCCAGCTCGGACTGGCCGCTGATGAACATGTGGTGGCCCCAGACCAGGAAGCTGATCACCGCGATGGCCACGCTGGAGAGCGCCACCGCGCCGTAGCCGAAGATGCGCTTGCGCGAGTGGACCGCGATGATCTCGCTGATGATGCCGAAGGCCGGCAGGATCATGATGTAGACGGCCGGGTGCGAGTAGAACCAGAAGAAGTGCTGGTAGAGCACCGGGTCGCCGCCCATCGCCGGGTCGAAGATGCCGATGCCGAGCGTGCGCTCGACGATGAGGAGCAGCAGCGTGATGGCCAGGATCGGCGTCGCCAGCACCTGGATCACCGAGGTCGCGTAGGCGGCCCAGACGAAGAGCGGCATGCGCTTCCAGGTCATCCCGGGCGCGCGCAGCTTGTGCACAGTGACGATGAAGTTGAGCCCGGTGAAGACCGAGGAGAAGCCGAGGATGAAGACCCCGAAGGTCGCCGAGACCACCGCTGTGGAGGTCTGGGTGCTGTAGGGCGTGTAGAAGGTCCAGCCGGTGTCCATCGCGCTGGCGATGATCGAGTAGAGGAGGAAGATGGCGCCGGCCACGTAGACCCAGTAGCTCGCGAGGTTGAGCCGCGGGAAGGCCACGTCGCGGGCGCCGATCATCATCGGCAGGAAGAAGTTGCCGAGCGAGGCCGGGATGACCGGGATGATGAAGAGGAAGATCATCACCGCGCCGTGCAGGGT
>JAKLHH010000269.1 GCA_022710245.1 Myxococcota bacterium | reverse complement strand
TACTCCTTCTACTCGGCGCCGGCCCACCTGCGCGAGCTCTACCGCTCACCGGGGAGCTTGCGCGAGGCCTTCCTCGGCTCCGCCCACCTCGCGGACCGCTTCCTCGGCGAGCTCCTCGCCGAGCTCGCGCGCCGCGAGCGCTACCGGGACAGCGTGGTCATCCTCGTCGGCGATCACGGCTTCCCCACCGGAGAGCACGGCCTCGAGCACAACGAGCAGGGCGCCTTCGAGGAGAGCTTCCGCGTCCCGCTGCTCGTGCTTCGTGAGGGGCACCTGGCGCCGCGCCGCCTGCGCGGCCTCACCTCGCAGCTCGACGTGGCGCCGACCATCCTCGCGCTCCTCGGCGCGGCGACCGACCACCACTTCCTCGGCCGCTCGCTGCTCGAGCCCGAGGACCCGGCGCGGGTCGTCTTCGTCTCGCAGCCCTTCGACGGGCTCACCCTCGGCGCGCTGCGCTGGCCCTACAAGTACCTGCGCCGCGAGCGCACCGGCGAGGAGCTCCTCTTCGAGCTCGAGCGCGACCCGGGCGAGCGGCAGGACCTGCTCCGCGACGGCGCCCCGGGCGCGGCGGCGGCGGCGGCCGAGCTGCGGCGCGCGCTGGGCCAGCTCGAGCTGCACCAGCGCCTCCTCGACGCGAACCGCATCTGGCCCGAGTGAGGTGGCGGGGCCCGCGACCGGCTGTGCCTCTTGGGCCAGCGGCGAGGCTGTCCCCGACGTGGGGTTCTCGCGAGCAGGAGTGCGCAGAGCAGGGACAGAGCTCCGCCGGCAGGCGCTGGCCCGTGGCCGCTCCGTGGTGTCATGGAAGCCTTCCTGGCGTGGTGCTAATTTGCCCTTCATCGCGGAGCCTCCGAAGGAGGCGAGCAGGGCAAATTACCGCTGTTGCGGGGTCAGGGTCGGGGACAGCAGCCCCTTCTTGTACGCGGCCTCGAGCAGTTCCGTTGCGGCTCCCACCACGCCCCTGCCGCTTTGGGCCCCGGCAGATGGTCAACTGACCCCAGGCCACTGCTGCTCGCTGCTGCTCGCTGCTGTTGACAGGCTCGCTCGCAAGGTGGTTATGTGCGGTGAACCTCGGGGGGAATTTCACGGCGGCGGAGGGTGTGGGCGAAGGCGCGAAGCGCCGGGGGAGGGAAATTGCGGCAGTGTCATCCCGGAGCGGCCGGAGGCCGCGAGGACCCGCAATTCGGGTTTCTCGACGGAGAGACCGGCACAACAGGCGCTGCGCCGCCCACGCGCCGCGGCGTCGGAAGAGGTAGGACGCGCTCATGTCGATCATCGTTGGCGAAAAGAGACTGACCATCGAGGACGTGGTGCGGGTCGCCCGCGGGGGCGAGCAAGTCGAGCTCTCGCCGTCGGCGCTGGAACGGATCAAGGCCTGCCGCGCCATGCTGGCGAAGAAGATCGACGCTCACGAGATCATGTACGGCGTCAACACCGGCATCGGCGAGCTGGCCGAGGTCGCGCTCACCGACGAGCAGGTGCAGCAGTTCCAGCGCTACCTGATCTACAACCACGCCGCGGGCATCGGCAAGCCGGCGCCGATCGAGCACGTGCGCGCGGCCATGCTGAGCCGCATCGCGGTCCACACCAAGGGCCGCTCCGGCTGCCGTCCGGAGATCACGCAGACCTACGTCGAGATGCTCAACAAGGGCGTGACGCCGATCGCCTGCGAGAAGGGCAGCGTCGGCGCCTGCGGCGACCTCGCCCCGATGAGCCAGGTCGCGCTCTGCCTGATGGGCGAGGGCGAGTGCTTCTACAAGGGCGAGCGGATGCCGACCCGCGTCGGCATGGAGCGCGCGGGCATCCCGATCCCGGGGCTGCAGGCGCGCGACGGCCTCGCGGCCATCAACGGCTCCAACCTGATCAACGGCATCGGCTGCCTCTTCCTCTACGACGCCGAGCGCTGGATCAAGCAGGCGGAGATCGCCGCGGCGATGTCGCTCGAGGCGCTCCTCGCCAACATGCGCCCCTACCAGAGCAAGCTGCACGAGCTGCGCGGCTTCCGCGGCGCGGTGACCAGCGCGGCCAATCTTTGCAAGGTGATGAACGGCTCCGACCTGATCACCGGCAAGCTGAAGGTGAAGGTGCAGGACGCCTACTCGATGCGCTCGACGCCGCAGGTGATCGGCTCGCTCCGCGACGGGCTCGCCTACGCGCGCCAGCAGTTCGAGATCGAGCTCAACGGCGTCGCCGACAACCCGATCTTCGTCGCCGAGGACAACATGGTCCTCACCGGCGCCAACTTCCAGGGCACCCCGATGTCGCTGCCGCTCGACATGATCGCCGCGGGGCTGACCATGGTCTGCGTGCTCTCCGAGCGGCGCCTCAACCGCCTGCTCAACCCCGGGATCAGCGTCGGGCTGCCGCCCTTCCTGACCAAGGGCGCCGGGATGTTCTCCGGGCACATGCTCAGCCAGTACACGGCGGACATGCTGGTCGTCGAGCAGCGCATCCTCTCCACCCCCTCCTGCACCCAGTCGATCCCGGCCGCGGCCGACCAGGAGGACTTCGTCAGCATGGGGATGAACGGCGCGCTGAAGGCGAAGCAGATCCTGGAGAACGCGCACGGCATCCTCGGCATCGAGCTGATCGCCGCGGCGCAGGCCCTCGACTTCCGCGAGTTCGGCTTCGGCGTCGGCACCCGCGCGGCCCACGCCGCCGTGCGCAAGGTGGTCGAGCACCTCGACGTGGACCGCCCGCTCTTCACCGATCACAACGCGATGGCCGCCGCCGTCGAGCGCTGCGCGGTCCTCGACGCGGTCGAGCAGGCGGTCGGTCCGCTGAAGAGCTCCTGGGAGTAGTCCCCCGCGCTCCGTCTTCGC
Source organism: Myxococcota bacterium (assembly GCA_022710245.1). The sequence continues at coordinate 5,612 of JAKLHH010000269.1, read as the reverse complement.
CCCCCTTCGCCCCCCTCTCCGTCTTCGCCCGCGCCCGAGCTCAGAGGAGATCCGCGAGCAGCCGCTCGACCCGCACCGACTGCTCGGTCTCGGGCGGGCCGGCGAAGCGCAGCGTGACGTACGCCCCCTCGCCGGCCTGGCGCCAGAGGGCGCGCAGCGCCTCCAGGTCGAGCCCGACCACGCTCTTGCCCTCGACGGCGATCAGCCGCTCGCCGCTCTTCACCTTCTGCGCGGCGTCGGTGCCCTCGTAGGGCGCGAGGACGCTGAAGCCGCCGCCGCTCCGCGCCGGGCAGAGGCTGAGCCCCGGCGCGACGTACTCGTCGGCGGGGAGGTGGTCCTGCCGCAGGAAGCGCCGGAGGACGACCCGGCGCCGCGGATAGTCCACCGTGACCGCGAAGTGACGGAGCGCGCTGCCGCCGATCAGCAGTCCCACCTTGCTGCCCACCTCCTCGGAGAGGGGGCGCAAGAAGGTCGACTCGCTGGTGATCATGGCCGGCACGTTCTGCAGCACGGCCGCGCCCAGCCGCAGCTCGCGCAGGCGCGTCAGCTCGGTCTTCTCCCGTCCGTAGGCGGTGGCGACAAGATCGCAGCAGAGCCGCGGGCGCGCGGGCGGGAGCTGCCCCAGCAGGTCGCGCCCGAGGACGGTCAGCGAGGCGCCGGTGTCCAGCACCGCGGTGGCCGGCACGCCCTCGACGGTCACCGGGAGCAGCACGCGCGTGGGCCCGGCGGTCACCGGCCCGACCACCGTGGGGACGGTGCCGCCGCCCTCGATCTCCACGGCGAGCGTGACGGGATCGGCGGTCTCGGAGGAGACGGGGGGCTCGGCCCCGGCGGCCTCGGAGACCACGGCCTCGCGCGCGCGGTAGTCGAGACCGAGGCGGAAGAGGCCGAGGAGGTTGCCGCCGAGGAGGCCGTTCGCGGGCAGCGCCTGACACGTCTCCGTCGGGCGGAAGAGCTCGAGCGCCACGACGGCGGCCGCAGGGAAGGTGAGGCCGAGGACCTCGAGGGGCGCCGCCTCCCTGCCGGCAGGAGGCGGGGTGACGAAGGTCAGCGGCGATCCGGTGTCGACGAGGAGCACCTGCGGCTCACCGCCGCGCGTGGCCTGCACGGCGGGCACCCAGTCGTCGAGCGTGAAGCGGACCACGGTGCCCGGCACGCCGGCATACTCCGGGGCCGGGTCCTCGCACCCGCCGAGGCCCGTCGCGAGCGCGAGCACGAGCGGGAGCGCCCACGCCAGGGTGACGGCCGTCGCCCGCCTCGAGGGCGAGCTCATGCGGACGATCTCTGCACGCGCCTCCGGGCTCACTGGTAATCACTGGTGAGAGAAGTGCAGCGGCACCGTGAAGGTCCGCGCGCCGACCTCGTGGAGCTCGAAGCGCCGGAGCACCCCCTCCAGGCAGGCCTTCAGCTTGGGGTCCGGGCAGCCCTGCAGGCTCACCTCGCTCAGCTCGCTCTTCGCGTCGGTCTTCAGCGTGGCCTCCATCCGCAGCGCGCCGAGCGACGGGCGCCGCTTGAGCGCCTGCCGGAAGCAGGCGCTGAAGAGAGGCTGGTGCAGGCGGAGCACGTGGTGGAGCTGCGTCGAGAGATCCTCGGCGCGCGGCGGGGGGACCGGCACGCGGCGCGCCTCCTCCTCGGCGAGGCGCCGCCGCTGCTCGCGCTCCTCGACGAGGCGGCGCGCGAGCTCGGCCTGGCGGTGCGCCTCGGCGAGCGCCTGGCGTCGATCGTCCTCGCGCCGGGGGGCGCGCACCAGGAGGAGCCCCATCGCGAGCCCGGCCCCGGCGAGGATGATGACCCCGGTGAGGAGCACCACCTTCGGCAGGCTCGGCCGCGCGCGAGGCGGCCCGCCGCGCCGGAGCTGCAGCTCCAGCTCGGCGATGCGCGCGCGCGCCGCGCTCAGCTCGGCCCGGACCGCCTCCTTGCCCCGCTCCTCCGCCTTGAGCTCCGCCTCGAGGGTGCGGGCCCGGGCCTGGAGCGCCTCCAGCTCATCGCGGTACATGGGCCGATTCTAGCAGAAGCAGGAGGCGCGGATGGCGCGCCGGCTCAGGGCCGGTAGAGGCCCGCCTCGTTCACGCCGAGGAGGCCCGCCTGGTAGCTCCGCTCGTCGACGCGGCAGAGCGCGCGCTCGAGCTTCGGGGTCAGCATGGGGCGGTGGCGGATGGTGTTCAGGCGCTCGGCGATGACGTCCAGGCGCTCGTCGCTGGTCATCCACTCGAGGGCGTCGAGGCGCCCGAGGTCGAGCGGCGCCGAGTACTCGCGCAGGGTCTTCTCGCCCTCGACGTTGTAGTAGCTCTCGAAGTAGGAGAGCGCGAGCTCGCGCACCGTGCGAAAGACCGGCTCGCGGAAGCGGATGCCGACGAAGTTCGACTTCGCGATGGCGCCCAGGTGGCCGTCGCGCTCGAAGACGGCGATCACGTGGTCGTCGTCGCGCACCGCGCGCAGGTCCACCAGGCGCGGCCGCTGGCCGAGGCGCCGCAGCGCGCAGGCGGCGAAGAGCGCGCCGTCGAAGCAGTGCGCCTTGCGATCGCGGAGCACGCTCCGCGGCGAGCGGTAGACGGGGTCGGCGCTGTAGGGGACGCCGTCGAGGAAGGCCTGGATCTGGTCGGGGCTGCGGAGCCCGTCGAGCACGGCGCGCTCGGCCGCGGTCCATGCCCCGGCCGGGCGGCCCTTGCCCGTTCCGCGCGCGCGCGCCCTGGTCCTCGTCTGCAGCGGGCTCATGGCACCCTCGCTCGCAGCTCGTCGAGGCTGCGCGAGGGGTCGAGGTAGTCGGCGAGCTTGCGCAGGAGGTAGTGGCGCCCGCCGAGCTTGACGCCCAGGTGGCCGGCCTCGAGGGTCCCGCGGAGGTGGTCCTCCTCGACGGAGACGGAGCCAGCGACGCGGAAGCCGAGCACGCGGCCGCTGATGTGGCCGCGGTAGCCGTCCCACTCGGTGCGGGTGCCCAGCCGGCGATCCCAGAACTCGGTCAGCGCGCGGGCGCGAGCGAGCGCCTCCTCGCGCGGGAGCTGGTGGGGATAGTCCTCGAACATGGGAGCAACGAATAACCGGGGCGGCTCCGCGCGTCAAGCTCCGTGCTCGTCGGTGGCGGCTGGTCTGCCAGAGGTGGATCAGCGATAATCGATGGACGCACGAGGCCAAGGTGTCGCGATGAAGTCCTTGCTCATCTCCCTGCTGCTCGTGTGCGCCCTCTCCGTGATCATGTGGCGCACCTACTTCAAGACCGACACCAGCGCGCCGACCGGAGCCGACGCGACGCCGAGCCCCCAGTTCATGGAGCGCTGCCTCGCGGTGAGCGGGGCGGTGAAGGCTCCTGACGCCTACTGCCGCTGCCTCTGGGGCAAGGGGATCAAGGAGGTCGCGCAGACGCTGACCAGCCCCGCGGGCCGCACGGCGGCCAGCGAGTGCATGGCCAGCCAGCCCGGAGCCGCGGCCCCGGGTGCAGCTCCGGGCGTCATCCCGCCGGGCACGCCGTCGGTGCACTACCCGGCGCCGCGTGTACCGAGCATCCCGCACCGGCCGGAGGCGCCGCCGCCGACGCCGCAGTAGCGGACCCGCGCCAGGTCAGCGCGCTGGCGGACGAGCCTTCGTCACCGCCGCGGGAGTCTTCGCGGCCGCGGGAGTCTTCGCGGCCGCGGGAGCCTTCGCGGCCGCGGGAGCCTTCGCGGCAGCGGGAGCCTTCGCGGCCGCGGGAGCCTTCGCGGCAGCGGGAGTCTTCGCCGCGGGAGTCTTCGCGGCCGCGGGAGCCTTCGCGGCCGCTGGAGCCTTCGCCGCCGCTGGAGCCTTCGCCGCCGCGGGAGTCTTCGCGGTGGTGGTGGTGCTGGCCGCGGGCTGCGAGGAGGGCTCCTCCCCCGCGTTGATCTCGAGGTGGAAGTGCGGCGGGATCTTCTCCTCCTGGATCAGCCGCATCCCCTTGAACGCCGCCACTGCCTTCTGCAGCGCCCAGCGGCCCTTCTTGCCCAGGCCGCGGCTGCGCAGGTCGACCGCCGCGCCCTTCAGGTGGGGCGAGATGTAGATCCCCTCGGCCATCTGCTTGCGGATGGTGGCGGCCATGGCGGCGACGATGGACGCGCGGCGCTGCCGCTTGTTGCGCGACTGATCGTAGGTCTTCTTGATCTCCGCGGCGGCCTCGGTCTTGCGGTACTGCCGGCGGAGCGCGCCGGAGCCGCCGAGGATCAGCTTCAGGTACATCGCCGCCGCCTGCGACTCCGGCGTGCGCGGGCCGCTGGTGATGACGAGCGGCTGGCGGGCGAGGCGGTAGAACCGATCGGCGAGCTTGCTCACCGCGAGCTCGATCTCCATCGGCAAGAAGACGTGGGGGAGGACCTCGTAGTGGACGTGGCGGCGGAGCAGGCGGCGCAGGCAGCGCTGCCCCGGCTCGCGCAGCTCGGCCTGCTCGGCCACGCCGCGCTCGACGCCGTTCTGGATCTCGCGCAGCGCCACCTCGGCGTACTCGCCGAAGTCGAGGGCGATGCGTTCTGCACCGACGGCGTCGAGGAGGTAGCTCGCGCCCTCGTGGAGCAGGCGCGCCCCGGCGCGGTGCGAGACGGCGAGATCTGCGCTCAGGCACTTGCCTTCTCCCGAGGGGCAGGGGAGCGCGCTGATCCGCACAGCGCTCAGGCTGACCGGCGCCGCGAAGCGCAGGGAGGGGTGGGGGAGCTCTCCCCAGCTCGGTCGGATCCCGCCGAGAAGGACCAGGAGCAGGGTGAGCGCCGGCCTCATGGGGCCCGATAAGACCAAGCTTTCGTCCGCGCGTCCAGCGCTGACAGGCACCCGCGGCACCCGCCGAGGCCAGGTGATGCAGGCCACCACGTCGCTCGCGAGCCGCGTCTTGGGGGCGTGCAGCCACAGCTGGTGAGCGCCCTCGCCGCGCGCCCGAGCCGCGAGGCAGCGTTTCGTGTGGGTTCGCGCCGCGGGAGGCGCGGCGACCCGTGGCACCCTTCATGCACCTACACCGGTCGCCAAGACGGAGGCTCTCAATGAAGGTCACGAGGCTCGTGCTGGTCCCCCTCTTCACTCTCGGCTTCGCCGGTTGCCTCGGCGAGGCTGGCCTCGACGACACGACGGGGGCGCTCGACCCGACGGACAAGTACGGGGCGTGCACCGACCCGCTCAAGTGCTGCACCAAGTCCGAGATGAAGTGCACCGGCGACGCGGACAAGTCGTACGTCTGCACCTGCTCGAACCTGTGGGACTGCAGCAAGAACCCGAAGAAGTGCGAGCAGGACAAGCCGGTGCCGCCAGGCGGCGGCAGCTGGGCCTGCTCGTGGCTCCCCTCGGCCTATGTCTGCAAGGGCAACCCGCCCCCGGGCTGGACGCCGCCGGGGAGCACGACGCCTCCGTCGGGCGGCGGCGGCGGGTGGGACTGCAAGCAGACGGGCGGCGGCGAGTGGACCTGCACGGCGAGCACGCCTCCGAACCCGAGCAACAAGCCGGGAGGCGGCTCGGTCTGGATCTGCACCGTCGATAACGAGCAGAACCTGCTCACCTGCGATCGCGGCAGCTCGACGCCGACCACGCCGACGACGCCGACGACGCCGACCACGCCGACCACGCCGACCACCCCGGGCTCGGACGCCGGCGTCCCGCCCACCACGCCGGGCACGGACAGCGGCACGCCC
>JAKLHH010000268.1 GCA_022710245.1 Myxococcota bacterium | reverse complement strand
GCGTCAGCGGCGTCGGGGACCGCGGGGACCACATCCGCGCCACCGTCGAGGAGCGCTTCTACCGGCTGCTCGAGATCTACCGGCAGGTCAACTCCGAGCTCGACCCCGAGCGGCTGCTCGGCCTGGTGATGGACACCGCGGTGGAGCTGACCGGCGCCGAGCGCGGCTTCCTCCTCCTCGGCCCGAGCGCCGACGAGCTGCGGCTGGAGGTGGCGCGCAACCTCGCTCCCGAGGAGGAGGTCGGCTCCTACAGCCGCTCCATCGCCGAGCGCGTCTTCACCTCGGGCCAGCCCGTCATCACCATCTCCGCGCGCAACGACCCTCGCTTCAAGGAGTACCTCAGCGTCCACCAGCTGCAGCTCGAGTCGGTGCTCTGCATCCCCATCCACGCGGGCGGCCGGTCGGCGGGCGTGCTCTACATGGAGAGCCGCTTCCAGACCGGGCGCTTCACCCCCGGCGACCAGCGCCTGCTGATGGCCTTCGGCGACCAGGTCGCGATCGCGCTCACCAACGCGCGGCTGATGGCCGAGAACCTGCGCAAGACGCGCGAGCTCGAGCGCGCCAACCAGGAGATCGAGGCGCTCGCCGAGGAGCGCGGCCGCCTGCTCAGCCAGCGCACCCAGCAGCTCGAGGAGGCGCAGCGGGACCTCGCCGAGACGCGGCGCCGGCTGGAGACGCGGGTCGGCATGTTCGGCATGGTGGGCCGCGCGGGGCCGATGCTGAAGCTCTTCGAGCTGATGGAGCGGGTGGCGGCGACCGAGGTGCCGATCCTGATCGAGGGCGAGAGCGGGACCGGCAAGGAGATGGTCGCCCGCGGCATCCACACCCAGAGCGAGCGCCGCAAGGGCCGGCTGGTCTCGGTGAACTGCGCGGCGATCCCGGAGAGCCTGCTGGAGAGCGAGCTCTTCGGGCACGTGCGCGGCGCCTTCACCGGCGCCGACCGCGAGCGCAAGGGGCTCTTCGCCACGGCGCACGGCGGCACCCTCTTCCTCGACGAGATCGGTGACATGCCCGCGCGGATGCAGGTGGACCTGCTGCGCGCGCTGCAGGAGAAGACGATCCGGCCGGTGGGCGCGCAGGACGACCTCAAGGTCGACGTGCGGGTCATCGCGGCCTCGAACAAGTCGCTGGCCATGCTGGTGCAGCGGGGGAGCTTCCGCGAGGACCTCTTCTACCGGCTCAACGTCGTCACCCTGCGGCTCCCGTCGCTGCGCGAGCGGAGCGACGACATCCCGATCCTCGTCGACCACTTCCTCGCGCTGATCGCCGCGCAGATGAAGAGCGAGAAGAAGCACGTCAGCCGCGAGGGCATGCGGCGGCTGCTCGAGTACCCGTGGCCGGGTAACGTGCGGCAGCTCGAGCACGCGCTGATGAACGCGGCGGTGCTCGCGGACGGGCCGCTCCTCGACGCGGACGACTTCACGCTGGAGGCGCCGCTCACGGCGGGCAGCGCGGCGACCGCCGCCGCGCGCGCGCCCGGGCCGGTGCTGCCCCGCTCGGCGGAGGACCACGAGCAGCGCGAGAAGCAGCGCATCCTCGAGGCGCTCGAGTCGGCGAACTGGAACAAGAGCCGCGCGGCCGAGCTGATCGGCATGCCCCGGCGCACCTTCTACCGGCGGCTCAAGGACTACGCGATCCAGTGAGGCCTGCGCCCCGGCCGCTGTGATATCCTGGCGGAGGTGTCCCGGAGGCTGAATGCGGCCTGTCCTGCTGTTCGTGCTCCTGCTCTCGGCGGCTGGCCTCGGCGCCTGCACGGCGACCCCGATCCACCTGCCGTCGCAGGGTGACAGCAACCCGAGCTTCCAGCCGGATGCGCCGGCCACGGGCCTCGACGGGGCGGAGGACAAGCGCGACAGCGGCGCCCACAAGCGACTCGACGCGCGCTCCGTGCCGCCTGGAGGCGACGGGGCGACCAGCGGTGCAGACCTGAGTCCCTACGGCGGCGATGGCGCCAGCGACGCGCGCTTCGAGGGCGGCCTGGCGGACGGCGTCAAGGACGGCCTCCGCGAGGCGCGGCCCGGGGAGGCGGGCGCGACGGACCTCAAGGGCGAGCAGCCATGAGCCGCGCGCTGCTCGCCGCCGCGCTCGTCACCCTCGCGCTGCTCGCGGCGTGCACCGCGACGCCGATCCACCTGCCGGTGCAGGGTGACACCGGCGCCGGCGCGGCACCCGACGCGCTGGCGACACCCGACGCACCGGCGACCTCGCTGGACGGGCCGGAGGGCCACCCTGACGGCAGCAGCCACAAGGGCCTCGAGACGATGACCCTCCCACCGCCCGACACGGAGGGCGGCGGCGGCGGGCTCGACGCACGCACCGAGGGCGGCCTGACGGACGGCGCCACCGACGGCGCCCGCGACGGCGCGAGCGAGGCTCGCCCCCTGGAGGCGGGCGCGGCGGACCTCGCGCGGGAGAAGCCATGAGACGCGCGCTGCTGGTGCTCTGGGCGTGGGGCGCGCTCGCGGGGTGCACCGCGACGCCGATCCACCTGCCGGGCCAGCCCGACCAGGGCGGGCCGACCAGTCTCCTCGACGGGCCGCACCCGCTGGCGTCACCCGACGGCCCCGGGGCGGGCAAGCCGGACGGCTCCGACGAGCTGGAGGCGGAGATCGGGATCAAGGGCTTCCCGGACGGCATCCTGAGCGGGGCCGACGCAGCCTGCGGCGACGGGCCACGCGAGCTCGGGGTCACGGAGGCCGGTACACTGGAGGGCGGTGCGAGAGAGGGCGGTGCGAGAGAGGGCGGCGCGCTGAGCGAGGGCGGGGCTCGCGAGGCGGGCCCGCTCCCGGATGGGGCATCCGCGAAGCAGGACTCGCTCGCCAAGCAGGACTCGCAGCAGGCCAAAGATCTGGGACCGATGCACTGAGGCAGCGGTGGGCCGCGCGGGGGTCGCGCCGCGAGGCCGTCGCGTCGTTCAACGCCGCGGTGGTGCTGACGCGCTGGCCCCCGGCACCAGCGCGCGCAGCGCCGCCGGGAGCGGGCTGCGGAGCTCGAGGGGGAGCCCCGAGCGTGGATGCACGAACGAGAGGGCGTGGGCGTGGAGCGCGAGGCGCGGCGCCGGCGGTCCGCCGTAGCGCTCGTCGCCGAGGAGCGGGTGGCCAGCCTCGGCGAGGTGCGCCCGGATCTGGTGCGTGCGCCCGGTCTCCAGCGTCACCTCGAGCAGGCTCACTCGCTCCCCGCCGCGGAGCAGACGCGCGCGCGTCACCGCCTCGCGTGCCCGGGGGTCACTGCTGCTCCGAGTGCGACCGCCAGAGGCCGCCAGCGCCGAGGAGAGCACCAGCTCCTCGGGGACGCCCCCCTGCGCGAGCGCGAGGTAGCGCCGCGTGAGGCGGTGCTCGGCGAGCGCCGGCGCGAGCGCGCGCCGCGCCGCGGGCCCGAGGGTGACCACCAGGAGCCCGGAGGCCTCGCGGTCGAGCCGGTGGAGCAGGCGCGCCTCGCCGCCCAGGCTCGCCCGCACCAGGTCCTCGAGGCAGGTGCCTCCCGCGCGCGGCGTGGTCGACGGCAGCCCGCCCGGCTTGTCGACCACGGCGAGGTCCGCGTCGCGGTAGGCGAGCTCGAGCGCCGGGGCGGGCGCCTGCTCCTCCTCGGGCCGCCGCGCCACCACCCGCTGCCCGGCGCGCAGGCGGAGCTCGCTCCGCCGCTCGCGGCTATCGTCGACGGCGACGGCACCCGCCGCGATCCAGCGCGCGGCCTCCCCGGCGGCGAGCCCGAGGCGCGCCTCGAGCAGCGCGGCCAGGCTCCGCTGCTCCTCTGCCGCTGTCACCACGAAGACGTGCTTCATCGCTCCCTGCTCGCGGCTCCCCGGTTCGCGCCAGCGGCTCCCCGGCCGATCGCGGTTCGGCTCGCACCTCGCGGCGCGCGGCACCGTTGTCGCACGGTGCGCCGCGCTTGCCAACGCCGGCGCTTGCAGGCTAACGTCTCTACGCGTATGAGCCTCCGCCGGACCAGACTCCCGGCTCTCCCGGTCATCCTCGGCAGCCTCGTGGCGGTCGGTGCTTGCACCGCCAGTCCGCCGCTGCACGGGGACGCGGCTGCTGGTGACCTCGGCAGCGGGCACAACGCGACCCGCGCCACCTGCTCGCCGCCCTTCGGCACGGCCATGCCCGCCTGCCCCGGCACCGGCTGCCCGCAGAACGCCGTCGGCGCCCCGGACGGGATCACCGTCGACCTCACGGCCTGCGGCACGCTCGACCTCTTCCTCGAGACCGGCAGCCTGATCAGCGGGGGCACGGAGACGGACGACCTCCGGGTCACCCTCGGCGCGGTGGGAGGGCTGACCCAGGTCGAGGCCTCGGAGCGAGGCGACCGCTACACCATCATCGGCTTCATCGCGCCCGCCAGCGTCCCGCTGCCACACGGCGCGGTCGAGGCCTGCCGCGCCAAGCTCACCGGCGCCGCCGCCGCGCTCTCGCTCTCCCGCTGCAACACGCTGGCGCGCGCCACCTTCGTGCGCCTGATCCGGGATGGCACCGTCTCCGGCGCCTCCAGCGTCGACGCCATCGAGGCGATCTCCTTCCAGCCCGCTGCACCATGACGCCACCACGCTGGAGACGGTCGCCTGCCCTGCTCGCCTTGCTGGCGACGCTGGCGCTGCCCTCGTCGGCTGCCGTGGCACGGCAGCGGCAGCCCCCGCTGCCCGCGCGCCCGCGGATGGCCTCGCACGTCGCCCCGCCGCCCGCGATCGCCGCCCCGACCACGACGGTCGGCAGCCTGGGCCCCGACGTCTACGCCGACGACGTCACCTACACGATCCGCGCGGCCTACTTCCGCAGCATCACCGTCTCGCCGCACGATCCAGAGGTCGCCTACGCTGCCTCCTACGACGGCTACGTCTGGAAGACCGTCGACGGCGGCCGCACCTGGGACGAGTCGCGGCTGATCGTGGAGACGCGGCCCTTCTTCGGCGACGCCGGGGAGCGCCTCTACTTCGGCGTCCACCGCAGCGGCGGCCCGGGCGGGACCTCCCCCGACCTGCTCGCGCGGCCGCGCACCGGACCTCAGGCCGCGATCATCTCCGGCGCGGGGAGCGGCGGCGGCGGCGGCGCCGCGGCCAACGTCAACTTCGGGATCGGGCTCCCCGGCGGCGCGCCCCGCCTGCAGCTCCTCGTCCGCAAGCTCGGCAAGCCCACCGCCGGGGTCAACATCAAGCAGACCCTCGCCGTCCGCGGCACGCGCCCGACCGAGGTCCGCGTCATCGTCGTCCACCCGAAGGACCCGAACCTGGTCTTCGCCTGCAGCGCCTTCGGCCTCTACCGCACCACCGACGGCGGCAGCAACTGGGTCCGCGTCTACGCCGGGACCAAGCCGGGCGATCGCTTCGCCTTCCACGTCGCCATCGATCCGCGCGACCCGCACCGCGTCGTGATGGGCACCAACGACGGCCTCTGGGTCTCCCACAACGACGGCGACAGCTTCGCCAAGTCCACCGCGGGCGGCGTCGGCGGCGGCAACATCTTCTGGGTCTACTTCAACCCCTACGACCCTCGCTACGTCTTCGCCGCCACCGACTCCGGCCTGCTGCGCTCGGCGGACGGCGGCGACAACTGGGACTACATCTACTTCACCACCTTCCCGGCCGCGCGCATCACCCTCAGCGTGAAGATCGACCCGTTCGATCACAAGACGGGCTACATCTCCACCTTCGACGGCCTCTTCACCACGCCCGACATCCTGCACGGCGGCCTGGAGTCGTGGACCCGGCTCGGCGGGCTGATGCTGACCGGGATGATCATCGAGAAGATCGAGGCCTGCCCCAAGCACAAGGGCCACCTCTGGGCCTACACCAACATGAAGGTCGCCTCGGTGAGCAGCGGCGGGCTCACCGACGCGGGCGGCGCCTTCATCGTCGAGACGATGGACGGCGGCACCTCCTGGCGGGTGATCAACTCCGGCAACACCAACGGCTCGATGCAGTGGTTCGACACCGACCCGAAGGACCCGGACCTCCTCTGGATCGCCTGGTCGCGCTCGCTCGCGCGCCTGCGCCGCCACACCGGCGCCGAGCCGCCGCTCACCCGCGTCGTGGTCCCCGATGACCCGCCGATCGGCGAGGTGCTCCTCGCCGCGCAGATGTACAGCGGGACCGACCCCGGCCGGCAGCTCGCCTACCGTCGGCGCTCGCTGCTGAAGGCGCTGGTGCCGCAGCTGGAGGTCCAGTTCCTCCACCTCCGCACCAGCGACTTCTCGCTCCTCGCCGACGGCCTCTACCCCACGCTGCCCTACCGCCGCTTCGAGGAGAAGACGCCGTTCCAGCAGAACGAGTTCAGGGCGTTCCTCAGCTGGGACCTGGGCGGGCTCGTCTTCAACCTCGACTCGACGCTCTTCGGCCGCATCGACCGCCTCACCTACGAGGTGCGGAACTCGACGATGTTCGCGGTCCACCGCTACTACGGCGAGCTCCGCCGCCTGCGCATCCTGATGGCGAACGCCCCGCCGAAGGAGCTGCGCATCCGCCTGATGTACAAGCTCAGGATGGAGGAGCTGACGAGCTACGTGGACTTCATCACCGGCAACTACCTCACGCGCTGGCGCCAGGGCGATCGGCCCTCCGGCAACGACACGAAGTGGTGGGAGCCCTGGACAACGAAGCGATGAGACCTGGCCACGGGCCGGGTGACCGTTCGCAGCTTGCAGGAGGAGACCATGAGAGGCACGAGCTGGATCCTGACGCTGGGGCTCGCGCTGCTCGGCAGCAGCACCGCCCGGGCAGAGCCCACCGAGGACGAGGTCCTCGCGCGCTTCAAGCACGAGCCCAGCGTGCAGCAGGTGCAGGACGCGGCGATCCGCTACTACCAGGTGCACCCGGACCGCATCCGCTCGCTCCGCAACAACGCGCAGCTGAAGGCGCTGGTGCCGACCATCAGCGGCGGCTTCGCCAACTACCTGACCACCTCCAAGCGCAAGCTACAGGACGGTCTCTACCGCACCCTGACCGTGCCGAAGGAAGACGAGCAGGTGAACGGTGACTCGATGGGCTTCTCGGTCAGCGCGACCTGGAACCTCGATCGCCTCGTCTTCAACGCCGAGGTGCTCGACGTGCAGTCGCTGATCGGTATCCTCGACGGCGTCGTCCGCGAGGTGACCACCATCTACTTCATCCGGCGACGGCTCCAGATCGACGGCGTCCTGCGCCCGCCCTCGGACCTCGCCTCGCGCATCAGCTCGAGCATCCGCATCGAGGAGCTCACCGGCCTCCTCGACGCCATGACCGGCGGGTTCATGAGCAAGTCGATCAAGAAGGGCGCGCACCGCGCCGAGGTGCCGGGCCCGAGGGTCGCCGCGCCGGCCCCCGCCGCCGCGCCCGCCCCCGCCGCCGGGCCCGCGCCCGCCGCCAGGCCCGCGCCGGCCGGCAGGCCCGCGCCCGCCGTGGCGGCCATGCTCGCGGCCCGACCCCTGGCCGCGCCGGCGCCGGCGCCGGCGGCGATCGCCGCGCCCGCGCCCAAGGCCGCCCCGGCCACCGCGCGCTGAGCTCGCCTCGCGACCAGCAGGTCTCGAACGGGAACCCTTGGTGGCCGGCGCTCGCCGACGGACGATGCTGCTCGGCGATGGCTCAGAGGAGCTCCACCCTCCCCCGTCGACAGCGCAGCGCGCCGCGTCGCTCGAGGCGCTTGAGCGCGCGAGAGACGTTCTCGCGCGTGGCGCCGACCTGCTCCGCGAGCTCCTCGTGCGTCAGCTGGATCTCGCGGCGCCCTCGCCCCAGTCGCTGGAGCAGCCGCGTGAGCCGCGCGTCGAGCTCGCAGAAGCGCAGCTCCTCGAGCTCATCGGTGAGCGCCTCGACGAGCCCGGCGAGCTGGGCCACCATCCGGAGCCCGAGCTCGGGCTGACGCGCGAGGAGGGCCCGGACCGCGCCGCCCGGAAGGATCAGCAGCGTGACCTCGTCGCCGGCGATCAGGTCCGCCGAGCAGGCGACGCCGGCCGCCATCGAGACGCCGACCAGCTCGTCCCGCCCCAGCGAGCGGCTCCGCTCCGTGTCGTGCGACACCCAAGCCTCCCTTGCGTCGCCGCCTCCCCCTGAGGAACGAGAAGCGCGGGAGGGTCAGGTGCGAAGAGCGGGCGATGAACCGGCGATGAACCGGCGATGCGCGTGAGGAGGGAGGGAGCGAGCGGAGCGGGAGCTACTCACACTTGTCGGGCGGCGGCGGCGGGGTCGCGTTCGGGTCCTGGCCCCAGACCTCGAGCTCCGCGAGGCGGAACGTCTCCCAGAGCCCCGTCGCGTTGTTCTCGTACATCAGCAGCGCGGCCCAGCGCGCTGTCTCGGGGTTGATCGGGACGACCTGATCCGTCGCGTCGCCCGCCGTCTCCTGCTTGATCACCTTCCAGTCGGTGTTGCCCGACGGATCCGGGTCAGCCGGTGACGGCGTCGAGTTCAGCAGCAGCGCGTAGCACTTCGCGTACTCGCCGCTCGAGTCGGTGCCCGCCGCCCAGCGGATCTTGAA
>JAKLHH010000267.1 GCA_022710245.1 Myxococcota bacterium | reverse complement strand
CGCATCCACGCCGAGCTCGCCGAGGACCCGGAGTTCGTCACCATGTTCCTCGAGGAGGCCCGCATCGCTGCGCTCCTCGATCACCCGAACATCGTGCAGACCCAGGAGCTCTCCCGCGCTGACTCGGCGTACTTCCTGGTGATGGAGTACGTGCCCGGGCTCAGCCTCTCACGGCTGCTCGCGGCAGCCGGCGGTCCGCTGCCCCTGCCCTTCGCCGTGCAGATCGCCGCCGGCGTCGCCGCGGGACTCCAGTTCGCGCACGACAAGCGGGACGCGCGGGGCGTGCCGCTCAACCTCGTGCACCGGGACGTCAGCCCGCCGAACATCCTCGTCTCCACCTCCGGCGAGGTGAAGATCACCGACTTCGGCATCGCCAAGGTGCGGTGGTCCGCGGCCCGGACCCAGGCGGGGGTGATCAAGGGCAAGTACTCCTACATCTCGCCGGAGCAAGCGCGCGGCGAGGCCGCCGATCGCCGCGCGGACATCTACTCGCTCGGCCTGGTCCTCTACGAGATGACCACCGGCCACCGCGCGTTCCCCCCGGGCAACGACGCCGAGGTCCTCGACGCCGTCACGCACGGGCTCTTGCCCCCTCCGGAGCAGCTCGTCCCCGACTACCCACCGGACCTGCGCGAGGTGCTGATGCGGGCGATCGCCGTGGATCGCCGTCGGCGCCACGCCGAGGCGCAGGAGCTGCAGGACGACCTGCTCGCGCTCCTCGATCGCCGCAACGTGCTGCCCTCGGCCTCGCGACTGGGTCAGCTGGTGAGCGAGCTGATGGAGCGCGCCGCCGCCCTGCCCGCTCGGACGCCGCCCTTGCCGGTCGCCGAGCGCGAGCTCGCCGAGCGCGAGCTCGTCCTCGAGGAGGTCTCGACCTCCTCGCGCGTCGCCGTCGGCGAGGAGGATGAGGGCTACGACCCGGAGGGCGAGACCATCCTGCTCAACCGCGTGGAGGCGCCTCTCGGGGGCAGCGGCTCCGGGATCCTCGAGGTACCCACGACGCCGGGCGGTCCCCCGCTGATGGCGAGCGAGCAGGAGCAGGCCCAGGAGGAGCAGGCCCAGGAGGAGCAGGCCCAGCCGATCACCTCCTCGGGCGTGATCGTGTTCAAGCCCGCACGGGAGTTGGCTCCCCCGCGGCTGGCCGCCTCGGTACCACCGCACCTCGACGCGACCGCCGAGGTGCGCGCGATCAGCGCGTCCTCCTCGGCGCTCGACACGCGGCTCCTCCGCCTGCTCATCGTCGCCGCCATCCTCCTGGCCGGCGCGGTCGCCGCCGGGGTGGCGCTGCACTCGATCGCGCCCGGCAAGCCCGTGCCAGCGGCGGTCGACGCGGGCGCGAGCTCCTCGAAGATCTCGCGTTGAAGCCCCTGCCTCGCGGCCCTATCATTGCTTCTCATGCAGGACCTGCGAGACAAGCTGAAGCAGGCGGGGCTGGTCGGCAAGCAGCAGGCCCGCCAGGCGGCGCTCGAGGCACGTCGCGAGCGCAAGCAGCGGCAGGGCGGCGGGCGCGCGCAGGCGCCAGCGCCGGAGCCTCCGGGCCCACGGCAGGGTGAGCAGGAGGCGCGCGCGCGGGAGCTGGAGGCGCGCCGGCGCGAGCACGAGCAGAAGGAGGCGCGCGAGCGGGTCACCCAGGTCATCCGCGCCCACGCGCTCCGCGTCCCGCGCAGCGACGAGCGGGCCTTCTTCTTCGCCGGCGCCAGGGGGAAGATCCAGCGCCTGCTGGTCAGCGTCGAGATCGCGTCGCGGCTCGCCGCGGGCGAGCTGGCCATCGCCGCGCTCGAGGAGCCCGACGGCCACGCGCTCCTCGAGGCGGCGATCGCGAGGCGCGTCGAGGAGCTCGACCCGACCCGCCTGCTCTTCTGGAACCGCGACCGCGCCCCCGAGGGAGAGCTCCCCGTCTACGGCTCCGGCCGATGAGCAGGGCCGCGGCGGGAGTGCTCGTGCTCGCCGCCATGAAGCAGGAGCTGGGACCGCTCCGCGGCCTCGAGCGACTCGGGGCGCGCCTGAGCACGACGGGCATGGGGCCGGCGCGCGCGGCCGAGTCTGCGCGCCGCCTCGCCCCCGGTGCCCGGCTCCTCGTCTCCACCGGCTGCTGCGGAGCGCTCGTCGACGACCTCGCGCCTGGCGCCCTGGTGATCGGCGATCGGGTGCTGGCCGGAGGCGAGGACGCGCCACGGAGCGCGCCCGCGCCCGACCCCGCCTGGACAGCGGCCGCCACCTCCGCGGCGGCGCGGCTCGGGCTCGCGCACCGGGCCGGCGCGCTGGTCACGGTCTCGCGACCGCTCCTCGACGAGGCGAGCAAGCGGGCGTGTGGAGAGCGGGCGGGCGGCCTGGCGGTGGACATGGAGACCGCCGCGATCGCGGGGGTGGCCGGCGAGCTCGGCGTGCCCTACCTGAGCGTGCGGGTGGTCCTCGACGGGGTCAGCGAGCAGCTGCCGGAGCTCCTCGACCGGTCGCGAGGCGGGAGCCTCGGTGCGCTCGTGCGTCATCCGGGGCAGGCGCTGGAGGTGGCCGCGCTCGTGCTCCGGCTGCGCGTCATCACTGGTGCGCTCGCGCGCTGCCTCGAGGAGACGTTCAGAAGCGGCCCACCACGCTGACCTGGACGCCGGTGAAGCCCGGGTAGTAGCGGCAGACGCCGTTGATGCACTTCACGCCGGGGCGATTGCCGCCCGCGCGCACCGCGACGTAGGTGCCAGAGGTGAAGAACCACTGCGCGGTGCCCGAGAGGTAGTTCGCCGCGCCCAGCACCGGCGCGTCGCGGAGCGGCCCCTTGGTCGGGTCGTCGTTGCCCTCGCGGCCGGAGACGATCCGGGGATCATCCTGCCGCTCGTAGCTGACGCCGAGGGCGAGGCTGGGTGACCACTTGTAGCTGAGGCTCACGTCGGCCTCGTTCCAGTTGTAGTCGTTGAAGGTGTCACGCGCCTCGCGCCGCTGGTAGTTGGCCCCGAGCTTCAGGCTGTGCCTGCCGCCGAGCGACTGCTCGGCGTCGAGCTCCGCGTGGATGTCCTGCCGGTAGATCTGGTCCCTGTCCCGGTTGAACTCCCGCCGCACGCCAGCGCCGACGTTCAGGTGCCCCTTCCCCTCGCCCCACTGCAGCTCGAGCCCGCCGAACGGATCGTGGATCTCGTGGGAGGCGGCGGCCCAGTTGTGGAAGTAGCCGTAGTTGACGAAGGCGAGGAGCTCGACGCCGCGGAGCTCGCCGAAGTTGTAGTCGAGCCTGAGGCGACCGCCGCCGACGGAGGTGTTGTCGGCCACCTCGTTGCCGTCTCGCTCCAGCGTCGGCGGCTGGCTGTAGACCAGCGAGTACGGTGCGTCGTTCGGGCTCGCCGCCGCGAGGCGATAGCCGTCGTAGTACTTGAGCTCCGCGAGCGCCGTGAGGCTGCGCCAGTGCAGCGTCGCCGACGCGTAGGCCGCCACGCCGGTCGGCCGGTCACCCTCGGCGTCCGGTCCCAGCGTGACCTGGCTCGAGCTGATGGTCCGCTGCAGGTCGACCTCCGTCGAGAGGCCGAGCAGCCCGTCCCACAGGCTGGGCACGTCGATGCCAGCACCGACGACCGTGTTGCTGTCCGTGCGCGCCACGTTCGTGCCCTGGCTGTTGGGATCCTCGGTGACGTTGTAGATCGCGTGGACACCCACGATGACCTTGTCGAGGATGCGGTACTCGAGCCGGCCGCCGAGGATGGGCTCCTGCCTCCAGCGCGCCCGCATCCCGGTCGCCTCGTCGGTGTCGAGCGGGTTCACCTGGCCGCCGAGGAAGATCGCCTCGAGGTCCCGGTAGTGGAGGTGGAACTTGCCGCCGCGGAGCGTGGTGTCCTGCCCGAGCTGGTCGATCTTGATGATGTTGAGCGCGATGCCCTTGCCCAGCGAGACGTAGAAGTCGCCGAGGGTGACGTCGAACTCGGGGCGCGCCACCGTGGCGTAGACGCGCTCGGGGACGAAGTTGTTGAGGTAGCGGTTGCCGCACCAGGAGAGGTTCTGGGCGCCGCAGAGGCGCTGGGCCGGCGTGTCGGCGAAGAGGTTCAGGTCGAAGCGGGCTCCCAGGCGGAAGTCTCTGTGCCCGAGCGAGACGTCGAGGACGTTGGTGAACTGGTGGTACTTGTCGTCGCTCAGATCGGCGTCACCGGTGTAGGCGTGGTACGTGTAGAGGAAGCTCTCCGTCACGGCCAGGTTGAGCTCACGCCCCTTGATCTTGAAGTCGTAGGCCTGCGCCGCGCGCGGCAGGAGCGCGCCGAGGAGGAGCAGCGTCGCGAAGAGGAGACGAAGCACGATCGTCAGCGCAGGAGGTCCTGGATCTCCTTCTCGATCGCTGGCAGGTCACTGACCTGGAAGCTCTCGCGGGTCTTGACCAGCTTCCCGCGTCGGAAGAGGACCGAGAACGGCGCCGCGTGCTTGGCGTTGTAGAGCTTCACCACCCGGGTCTCCTTGTCGATCGCGACCGGGAAGGTGAGCCCGTACTTCTGCACCACCGGCTTCACGCTCGCCTGGGTCTCCGGACCGTCCATCGAGATCGCCAGCACGACGAAGCCCTTGCCCTTGTACTTCTGGTAGAGCTTGTCGAGGTGGCGGAGCTCGTTCAGGCAGGGCTTGCACCAGGTCGCCCAGAAGCTCATCAGCAGCACGCTCTTGCCGAAGTCGGTCAGCCGCACGTGCTTGCCGTTGAGATCGCGGACCGTGAAGTTGGTCAGCCCGCCCTGCGCGTGCGCAGGCGTGGCCGAGAGGAGCGCGAGGGCGAAGGCGAGAGCGCGCATCTGGACTCCTACGTGCCCTGGAAGAAGGCCTGGACCTTCGGCCCGACGGTGGTGGCGTTGCCGCCGACCTGCTGGTAGTAGATCTTCATGGTCGAGAGGTCGATCAGCATGTTGAAGGGCACCGCCGCCTTGCTGAAGTAGGCGCCCATCTTGAACTCGGGATCCATCACGACCGGGAAGGTCACCTTCTGGCTCGGCTTCTCCTTGGTGCCGGCCACGGTGTTGATCCACTTCAGGGTGAAGGCCTCGGTGATCGCGGTGACCGGCACCCCCGTCTCGAACATGATGTTGAGGATGGCGAGCCGGGAGTCCACGTTGCCGGCCGCGTACTCCTTCTCCGCCGCGCTCACGTCCTCCTGGCAGGGGCCGCACCAGCCGGCCGACACGATCACCCAGAGGAGCTTGCGCGGCGAGCAGGAGCTCCCGCCCTGGTGGAAGCTCTTGAAGGAGATCTTGGTCAGGTTGGCCTGATCGATGACCTTGTCCTTGTGGGTGGCGCACTGCTCGTTGGGATCCTGGAACCCGACGAACTCCATGTTGGCCGCCACGTCCCCCGTCTTGGTCCCGTACGGGCCGCAGGGGTAGATCTTGTCTCCGCAGGTGACCTGCCCGTCGCCGGTGCCGCCGATCAGGTCGAAGACGCGCTGGTCCACTGCTGGCGTGGTGTCGGGCTGCGTCCCCTTGTCGGAGCAGCCAGCGAGCAGCGCCGCGACGGTGGCGAGGAGGAGGGTGGTCCGGTTCATCGTCTGGCCTCTCCGGCAGGTTGACCTTCGGGAGTCTACCCGCTCCTGCCAGACACACGCAACGGCCGACCGCGCGGCGCTGCCCCACCCACCGGTACGAGTGCGTCAGGGCTGGATGCGGACCTCGCCGAGGAGGAACGGGCGAGCGAGCGAGTCGGGGTCCACCTCGGCGAGCGGGATGAACCGCGGCTCCGGCTTGCCGAAGACGCGGGAGCTGCTGACGCCGTAGACGAGCCGCACCGCCGCGGGCTTCTGGCGCACCTCGACCTTGGCGCCGGCGACCAGGAGCAGCTGCGTGTCGGAGGTGAGGTCCACCGAGCCGAGGAGGCTCGGCGAGTCGAAGAGCGGACCGCCCTTGCCGTCGAGGTCGGTGCGGACCACCGTGCCGAGCGCGGTCGACTTGCGGAGCACGTCGACCGCCCGGCGCAGCCCCTTCGCCCGATCGAAGCGGAGGCTGGCGAGCTTCAGCAGCGAGGCGTCGTGGGCGGTGATGAAGACGCCGGCGTTCTTCGGCGGGATGCGCACGGTGGCGCCGTCGGCCGTCGGCTGGCCCTTCGCCACCACCAGCTGCACCGGCGCGGCCTTGTGCGGGACATCGAGCGTGCGCCAGAGCGAGAGCACGCCGAAGCTCTTGGTGCGGGCGCGCTGGGTGACCTGGATCCGGATCACGGTCAGCCGGAGCGGCGCGTGCCCGCTGGCGACGCTCTCCAGCGTGTCACCCGAGATGACCCAGAGCGTGCTCGAGTCCGAGGAGAAGCGCATGTCGCGAACCAGGGAGGCCGGCGCCTTGGGCAGCACCTGGGCGGTGGCCAGGCTGCGCAGCGTGTCCGGCTGCGAGATGTCGTAGAGGCGGACCTGGTTGCCCGGCGCGAGGAGCGCGGCGAGGAGCTTGCCCTCGCGGTCCATCTCGACGGCGACCAGCCCCTCCTTCAGCTCCTCGGGGAGCGGGTGGGCGGGGTAGCTCGCCGCCGCGCGCGGGTCGCGCGTGTCGAAGAAGACCACGCTGGTGTCGCTCAGCGCGGCCGCGACGGGCGCGCTGTCGGCGGCGGCCAGCGCGACCAGGGTCTCGCCAGGGATCCGCTTCGAGTCGAGCAGCCTGGGGCCTCCCGGGGCGGTCATGTCGATGGTGCTGACGGTCAGGTGCCCCTCCTCGTCACGACCGCCGACGTACGCCATCTGGCCGTCACTGGAGTAGCGGACCTGCCGCGCGTTGGCGAGGCGGAGCGACTTGCCGAGGACGCGCACGCCCCCCTGGTCCACCTCGAGGACGAAGACCGTGTCGCGCGAGGGCACGGTCGCGAGCGCGTAGCGGCGGATCGGGAAGCTGAGCCCGCTGCGGCCCTGCGCGTTGATCACCTCGATGCGCTGCTCGCCGACGCGGGCGCCCCAGGGGACGCGGACCAGGATGCCGCCGCCGGCCGTGCGACCGAGCTCCTCTGCCAGCTGGCCGCCGACGCGCACGCGCGGCAGGCGGCCAAAGCCGTCGCCGCTGATCAGGAGCACCTCCCCGATCGCGCCGACGCCGTCGGCGCCGGCGAGGCTGACCGTCTCCCCTGTGAGCAGGCGACGGGGCGCGCCGAGATCCTGGATGCGGGTCACCCGCGGTGCGCGGCTCGAGGAGGCGACCTCGCGCCCGGCGACCAGGGTCGGCGGGCCGTCGGTGGCGGCGCAGGCCTGCAGCGCGAGGCAGGCGAAGGCGAGGCTGGTGGGCGACGGGAGACGCATGCTTCTCTCCGTTAGCTGGGCGTGATGCCGCTGGTGTCGTCGCCAGCATGGCACACGCGACCGTGGTCACACAACGGCCCGCAGCCCCGTGGACCGCGGACGCGACGGCAGCGTCTCGTCTGCTGCACGAACCAGGTGCGCCGGGGCGGGAAACCCGCTACCATCGCGTTGCTCCGGGTGGGACCCGCACGAGGATTCGAAGATGAAGGTAACCCTATTGCTCTTGCTGGCCGCGCTCGCGACGGCCTGCTCGGATGACACCAAGCCCGCCGACGCTGGCGTCGAGGGAACGCGGACGCCGGGCGGCTACGGGGCGGAGTGCAGCGACGACTCCGAGTGCACCACCGCCATCTGCGTCGACGGCATCTGCTCGAAGCAGTGCAAGCGGCTCAGCGACTGTCCCAGCATCGGCGGCAAGCCATATGACTGTGGCGAGATCCCCGAGAAGAAGAAGGTCGCCTGCTACCCACGCACCTACCTCGCGGGCGAGCACACGATCGGCTACGACTGCACCCTGCCGGCCAACGTCTGCGCGATCGGCTTCAAGTGCCTCGGTCAGCCGAACACGGCAGGCCGCTACTGCTCGCACGCCTGCAAGTCGGACCGGGACTGCCCGCCGCGCTACCGCTGCACGATGACCCGAGTCGGGACGGACGAGCCCGAGGCGGAGAAGATGTGCCGCAGGCGCGACTTCTGCCACCCCTGCGTGATCGACGATCAGTGCGGCGAGGACAGCCTCTGCGTCACCGACATCAACGGCGCCGGCTACTGCGGGAAGTCGTGCACCAAGACGGGCACGACCTGCCCGCCGTTCGCCAAGTGCGAGGACGCGGGCAACGGCAAGCTCCAGTGCAAGCACCGCAAGGGCTACTGCTACAAGGCCGCGGGGGGCGAGCTCTGCGACGGCTGCGTGGCCTACGGCTGGACCGAGAGCTCCGCGCCCAAGTGCGGCGACGGGATCTGCGTCGGCACCGAGAGCTGCACCGGCTGCCCCAAGGACTGCGGCGACTGCCCCTCGACCTGCGGCAACGGCAAGTGCGACAAGCCCGACGAGACCTGCCAGATCTGCCCCGAGGACTGCGGCGCTTGCGGCTCGTCCTTCACCATCGCCGCGGTGGACACCTGCCAGAAGGACGCCTACTGCTATCTCCTCACGCCCTACACCTTCGAGTACGCCTGCCTCGCGCCGTGCCGCGCCAACGACACCTGCCCGGCGTCGACGGGTGGCGTGAATTATGAGTGCATCAAGATGCTCTCGCTCGGCGGCAAGTACTGCGTGCCGAT
>JAKLHH010000266.1 GCA_022710245.1 Myxococcota bacterium | reverse complement strand
GCCATGTCCCAGCCGCGGATGGCGAAGTAGGACGGCGTGGTGCCGATGACCGAGGTGCTCCAGTTCTGCTGCTCGCTCACCACCTGCGCGCCGGTCCGGAGCATCGGCGCCACGTACTTCACCGTCGAGAGCTCGCTCTGGATCGCCTTCATGTCGGCCCAGGTCAGCGTCGGCTGGCTGCCGAAGCCGCCGTGGGCGCCGCCCACGTGGCTCGCGCCGGGCATCACCACGAGGAGGTTCGTGCCGAGCGAGGAGAAGGCCTTCTCCACCTGCGCCTTGGCGCCGTCGCCGATGGCGACCATGGCGATCACCGCGCCGACGCCGATGATCACGCCGAGGGTGGTGAGGAAGGAGCGCGTCTTGTTGCGGAGCAGCGCGCGGACCGCGACGCGCATGGTGCGGAACGGGTTCATCGCGCCCCTCCGGTCGCGGGCTGCGCGGCGGGCGTGGCGGGCTGCTCGCCGCGGGCCGACGTCGCGACCTGCTGGCGGTCGTCCGCGACGCGCCCGTCGCGGAGCACCACCAGGCGGTTGGCGAAGGTGGACACCTCGGGCTCGTGGGTGACGAGGACGATGGTGATGCCCGAGGCGGCGAGCTCCTCGAAGAGCTGCATCACCTCGAGGCGCGTCCGCGAGTCGAGGTTGCCGGTGGGCTCGTCGGCGAGGATCAGCCGCGGGCTGCCCACCAGCGCGCGCGCGATCGCCACGCGCTGCTGCTGCCCGCCGGAGAGCTGGCTCGGGTGGTGCTTCATGCGGCCGCCGAGGCCCACGCGCTCGAGCGCCTCGCGGGCGCGGCGGCGCCGCTCGCGCGCTCCGACGCTGGAGTAGAGCAGGGGGAGCTCGACGTTCTCGAGGGCGCTCGTCCGCGCCAGGAGGTTGAAGCTCTGGAAGACGAAGCCGAGGGTCTGGTTGCGGATCTCCGCGAGGTCGGCGCGGCCGAGGCGCGAGACCTCGCGCCCGGCGAGGAGGTAGCGCCCGCTCGTCGGGCGGTCGAGGCACCCGATGATGTTCATCAGCGTCGACTTGCCCGAGCCCGACGAGCCCATGATGGCCACGAACTCGCGGGCGGAGAAGGTGAGGGAGACGCCGTCGAGCGCGCGGACCTCCACCTCGCCCATCGTGTAGACCTTGGTCAGCTCCTCGAGCTGGATCAGCGGCTGTGCGTCCATGGGACTACAGGTGACGCACGATGCCGCGGCCGCGCGGCGGCCCCATGCCCTTGGTCCCCGGCGGGCCGCCGGCGCCTCCGCCGCCCGCCTCGAGGCCGGAGACGTCCGTGATCACCTCGTCGCCCTCTTTGATCGGCCCGCTCAGCACCTCGGTCAGGCTCCCGTCGGAGATGCCCACGTGGATCGAGGCGGGCCGCGGCTGGCCGTCCCTCAGCACCCAGACCTGGCGCACGTCCGAGGGCCCGCGACCGCTCGCCTGGGTCGCCTGGCCCGCCTGGCTCGCCGGCGCGGTGGCGGCGGCGGCGGCGGTGGCCTCGGCAGGCTCTTCTCCCTTGCCGCCCTTGCTGCCCTTGCTGCCCCTCTTGCCGTGCGCGAGGCCCCCGGCGCCGGGCGAGCCCTCTGCCTTGCCGCCCTGGCCGCCCTTCTTGCCGTGCGCGAGGCCCCCGGCGCCGGGCGAGCCCCCTGCCTTGTCGCTCTTGCCGCCCTTGCCCCCCTTCTTGCCGAAGCCCGTGGCGATGCCCTGCTCGCGGAGCTTCGCGAGGAGCGCCGGCGGCGGCCGGAAGCGGAGCGCGGCGTTCGGCACGCGGAGCACCTCGTCGCTCTCCGCGTAGACGAAGGTGACGTTCGCGGTCATGCCGGGCTTGAGCCGCAGGTCGGGGTTGTCCACGTTGACGACGACGTCGTAGGTCACCACGTTCTGCAGCGTCTGGGGCGAGTTGCGGACCTGCTGCACGACGCCCTTGAACTGCTCGCGCGGGTAGGCGTCGACGCTGAAGGTGATCACCATGCCGTTGCGGATGCGGCCGATGTCCGCCTCGGCCACGTTGGCGTGCACCTGCATCTTGGCGAGGTCCTCGGCGATGGTGAAGAGGGTCGGCGCCTGCAGCGAGGCGGCGACGGTCTGGCCCACGTCGACGTTGCGCGAGATGACCACGCCGTCGATGGGCGAGACGATCGTCGTGTAGGCGAGGTTGACGCGCGCCTGGTTCAGCGAGGCGCGGGCCTGCGCCACCGCGGCCTGCGCCGCGCGCACGGCGGCGCGCGAGGCCTCGGCGTTCGCCTGCGAGGTGTCGGCGTCGGCGGGCGCCACCAGGTTGCGCGTGGCGAGGGAGCGGCTGCGCTTGTACTGGCGCTCGGCGTCGGCGGACTGCACCTGCGCCTTGGCCAGGTTCGCCTCGGCGGCGAGGAGGTTCGCGCGGCCCTGCTCGAGCGCGGCGTCGAAGAGCTGCGGGTCGATGCGGGCGATGACCTGGCCCTTCTTCACGGTGGAGTTGAAGTCGACGAAGAGGCTCTTGATGCGGCCGGAGACCTGGCTGCCGACCTGCACGGTGACGAGCGGCGAGAGGGTGCCCGAGGCCATCAGCCGCGCGACCACCGCGCCGCGGTCCACGGTGACGGTCTCGTAGCGCGGGCCGTCCTTCTTGCTGGTGCGGAAGTACTTGAGGTACACGCCGACGCCGGCGCCGACGACGAGCAGGCCGAGCAGGATGCGGATGGCGATGCGCTTCTTCATGGATCCTCGAGAGGCGGCGTGTGCAACCCACGTGCCCGGAAGGCGAGCGCGGTCCGGGCGGCCGGGGACAGGGGCGGCAGCGGTGCGCGGGGCCGGCGCGACGCGGCCGGACGCAAGGGCTGCACCTCTGGATGGTGCAAAATCTGCACGCTGTCTCGAGGGGACGTTAGCGCAGATGGGCGCGGGGGGCCAGTCGAGGGGGGGCTCTCTCCTTGTTGACGCGCCGCCAGGACGGCGGGCCGTCGCCGCGGCGCTCGCGGTGGCGGTGCAGCAGGTGCAGCAGGTGCAGCAGGTGCAGCAGTCTTGACGAGGACGGCTTTCGCTCGTGAGAATGAAGGGGCACGTCAAGGGTGGGACCGCGACAGACGTCGAGTTCGGTTCGGGCGGTGGAGGGGGCGTGTGCGCGCCGGCGGTGGCCGGGCGCGACAACAACAGCTGCCGTGACGCGGCTTCCGTAGCGCTGGTCCGCTCGGAGCCGGAGACGGGGGAACGATGTCCACCTCGAGAGCGACGTCGGCGCCTGTGCTGCTCCTCGCCGGGGTCGCGCTGAGCTGCAGCAGCGCGTCCGTCACCGGGGACGCCGCCCCGCGCGCCGAGCGCCAGCCTGACGCGCCGGCGCTCGCGGACGCGTCGCCGGATCTGTGCAAGCCCTCCTGCCACTACGACTGCTTCCACGGGGGAGGCACCGAGTGCCAGAAGGGAAACGTCTATGAGCTCGTCGGCGGCGCGCGGCCGTGCTGCAAGCCGACCGACCCGTGGCCCGACGACAAGCCCATCTGCGCGGGCAGCGTGCTCACCACGTGCAAGGGCGGCACCTGTGGCGCGCTGGACCCACGCTACGGCTACTGCGTCAGGGGGCTGGGGCGGGTGACCGAGGAGCACAAGCACCTCGTGGCGCTCTACTGTCCCGAGACCCGGCTCGCGAAGCCCGGCGATGAATGCGTCGTCGACGCGGACTGCCGGCCCGCCGCCGCGTCCGTCAGCACCGCCCTCCGCTGCAACCCCTCCACGCTCGTCTGCGAGCTCGCTCCGCGTCCAGCGGCGCCGCCCGGCTACGGCCTGCCCTGCGGGCTCTCACGCAAGGACGTGGGCTTCGCGACCTACAGCCAGGACGCGGCGATGACGGGGAAGGCCTGCGAGGTCTGCCATGTCGCCTGGCTGCCACAGACCTCATGCTTCAAGCAGGCTTGCACGATCCGCTGCAAGCTCGACGAGGACTGCCCGGCGGGCGCGAGCTGCGTCTGCATCGTGAACGGTCTCAGCGACGTCCAGCAGATCTGTGCCACGGCGACGGAGCGCACCACCGTCGAGGGTCGCGTGGCCGCGATCGCCTGCGAGGCGGGGCCTGACGCTGGATCGGCCTCCGACGGCGGCAAGAAGGACCGCGGTGTCGAGTGAGCCCGCGGTCCGAGAGAGGTCCCCGTGGAGACGAGGACCGGCGCGCTGGCGCACGTCCTCGCGCTGCCGGCCGAGTGCGACCTCAACGCCGCCGCGCTGATCCGCGAGCTCCGCGGCCCCCCTCGGCGAGCGCTCCTGGGTGCCCGGCCGCCTCGACGCGCTCGAGCAGTGTCTCGCGCGCCGCGACCAGCCGCCGGAGGTCGTGAGCCAGCAGCTCGGCAACGGCGTCCTCGCCGAGGACTCCGTCGCCGCGGCCCTCTTCGGCTTCCTGGTCGGGGCGCCGTCCTTTCGCGAGGTCGTCCTCGCGGCGGCGTCCCTCGGTGGCGACGTCGACACCATCGCCTCGATGGCGGGCAGCCTCGCGGGCGCGCTCGGCGGGGTGGAGTCGATCCCGCCGGCGTGGATCGAGCGCCTCGAGAACCACGCGAAGGGGCGCGCCTACATCCTCGCGCTGGCGGACAGGCTCCACGCCGTCCGGACCGCCTGAGAGGGCGCGTCGATCGCGGGTCGCCTGCTGGGGCGCGGCGATCGCGGCCAGGCCTGCCGGGCGCTCACTCCCCGGAATCCTCGGCTTCCTGAGCGGGACCGACCGCGGCGCGGGCCCACGCCGAGGAGGATCCGCCGCTCTCCTTCCCTTACAGCTATAGCACCCCGTCGTTCCCGAGCTGCACGCTGTCTCGAGGGGACGTCAGGGCAGATGGGCGCGGGGGGGCCAGTCGAGGGGGGCGCGCTCGTTGGTGCGCGGTCAGGACGGCGGGCGGGCCGCGGCGCTCACCGGGCGGAGCAGCAGTCTTGACGACGACGGCTTCCGCTCGCGAGAATGAAGGGGCACGTCAAGGGTGGGACCGCGACAGAGGTCGAGTTCGGTTCGGGGGGTGGAGGGGGCGTGTGCGCGCCGGCGGTGGCCGATGGGTCACGCGGAGGCCACGGGGTGATGGGGCATGGGACAGCGCTGAGCGTCTTCCGTTGCGTGCGGCGAGTCATCGCACCGCAGGGCGCGGTGCAGACAGAGGTGTGTGGTGCACCGGTGGGGGACCCGCGCCGCCTGCGTGCGTCGGGCGAGAGGGCAGGCACACGTGCACGCGTCGGCCGGCGCTGGGTTGCAGCCTCCGTGGTCGGGGCGCTGGCCGCGATGGCGCAGCTGACCCTCGCCGAGAGCAGCTCGAACACGATACGGGCGGAGTGGCTGGGGGCGGAGCGAGACTTGGCGGCGCTGCTGAGAGTGCAGGGCGATGAGCCGGAAGCCCGGAGGGCGATCCACGGACACGCGATGGCGTTGCGCGAGCGATACGAGTCGGTCATCAGGGCTCGTCGCCAGCCGTGGTCCACGAATGCCTGGTGTCGACTGCACCTGCTCTTCGCGCATCTGGAACGACACCCGATGCCGCACTTCAATCCGTGGCGCGCCGAGACCGAGCGCGCGCGCTCGAGATGCGACCGCGAGCTCGCGAGCCATGCCCTCCCCCGGCCGGCAGCGCCGAGCGCTGGCCCCGCACCGCGCCTCGGACGATCGTGCAGCGTGCAGCAGCTGGCGACACCTGCTGTGACGGAGAGCGAGCGTCAGCGGTGTGCGGAGGTCATCCGTCGCGAGACGCGGCGACTCCTGCTCGCGGCAGGCAACCACATCTACGCCGGGGACGTCACGCTGGCCCAGTCTGCACTGAACGCGGCGCTTCGTCTCTCGCCAGGCTCGAGGGACCTCCACCGGGAGCGGGCACAGGCGATGGCTGACATGGGAGACGTCTCCGGCGCCCTGCGCGAGGTCGTCTGGTGGCGAGGGGCCTTCGACGAGCAGGCGTCGATCCGGCTCGCGAACGAGATCCGTGACAGGCTGGGGCGAGCGAAGGTACGAGTCGATGCCCCGTTGGAGTAACGCGCCACGAACGGAGCCAATGCCGCGGCATCCGTAGCGCTTGGGCTCGGAGCCGGAGACGGGGGAACGATGTCCACCTCGAACAATCCCTACCAGCCACCCTCGACCTCGGAGGCGCCTGCTGCCGCCGCGGAAGGCCCGCGCCTCGACACGCGGAGACCGCCGACGACCAGACCGGCAGGCATCTACGCCGTCGCCCCCTGGTTCCTGCTCGTCGGGAACCTCACCCTCGCGCCGCTCGCGTCCCTCGCGCTGCGCTTCCCGGGAGCCACGGAGCGCGACGCGTCCATCGCCAGGCTCTGCATCTTCCTGGCGCTGGGGATCCTCACCGTGCAGCTGGTGCAGCTGCAGCGGTTCGCGCGCTGGGCCAGCGTCAGCCTGCTGGGCGTCTCGTCGGCGCTGGCTGTGCTGCAGGCCCTGTCGCTGCACGGGGTCGGCGTCTCGCTCGCCCGGGCGGCCGTGTACTGCGCGGTCGTGCTGGCGGGGAACGCCGCTGCTGTCGCGTACCTCGTCAGAGTCCGTGCGCGGTGCCTCGCCTTCCGGCGGGAGCAAGACGCGCTCGCCGTCCAGAGGTACGCGGACAAGAAGTTCAGAGGCGGCGCATGACAGAACTCGACCCTCGGAGCATGACCCACCAGCCCTCCGTCCCCGAAGAGGTCGTCGAGTACACCTGGAGGGAGCGGCTCCTCGAGGTGCTCCGCAAGGTGGAGTCAGAGCCCGAGCTGATCGGGGCGAGCGCGCACGTCCTCGAGGTGGCGCGGAGGTGACCGTGACCCGGCCAGACGCGGAGAGGATCATGACACTAACAGACACCCGGCCAGACCTGCGCTCCAGGATCCGCGGGGCGATGCTTCGGCGCCGCGCTCGCCGAGGCGCGGCGGACCTGGCTCCGAGCAGGGGAGGACCCATGAGCAGGAGATCGGCTCGTGCTGGCCTGGTCGCGCGGCGTCTGGTCGCGGGGCGCCTGGTCGCGCGGCGCCTGGTCGCGGGGCGCCTGGTCGCGCGGCGTCTGGTCGCGGGGCGCCTGGTCGCGCGGCGTCTGGTCGCGCGGCGCCTCGCGCTCGCGCTCGCGCTCGGCCTCGTGGCGGCGAGCGTCTGCTGGACCCGGCTCGCCGCGGCGGAGCAGCCGGCGGATCGCTGGGACCTCGGCCTGCGGTTCTCCTTCATGCCGGCGGGGAGCTTCCGCCTCGAGTACAGCGACAACCACGTGGGGCGGCTGCACTCGTCAGCCTCCATCATGGCGCTCGGCTTCGGCGCCTTCGCGGACTGCTCGTTCAACCCTTACCTCGCGGTCGGGCTGGGGGGCGAGGCGGTGCTGAACGTCATCCCCGACGTGCCGCACTACGAGGTCGGCCAGATGCTGAACCTCGGCGCCCGGCTGAGGCTCACCTGGCCGCTGGGGGCTCGCGTGCGCCTCTATGGGCTGCTGATGCCCGGCCTCGGCATCATCTTCTCGTCGCTCCACGAGGCTCGCGGGTTCACGCTGACCACCACCCTCGGCGGCGCGCTGCGGCTCGGCCGCCGGAACACGATCTTCGTCGAGGTCGGCTACCTCGCCGGGTTCCAGCGACGGACCGGCGAGCGGGCCGGCGAGCCGTACGGTGCGAGCTACCTGGTGACCAGCTGCGGCTGGCAGCTGTCGCTGTAGCGCTCGGGCTGCTCCGGCGCTCGCGCCATCGAGGATCCCCTCAGAGCTTGAGGTCGACGAGGCGGGTCGCGCCGAAGGCCTCGAGCGCGCGGGCGCGGAACTTGAGCCCGGTCGCGTCGGCGGGCACCTCGTAGATCTCGACGAACTCCTTCTCGATCGAGGGCGGTAGCGGGGCGGCCAGCATCGAGGCGCCCCCCAGGCTGGCCGACTTCGCGTACGGCCTGAGCTCGCGCCCCTGCGAGTCGAGCACCACCGGCAGATCGAGGATCGAGTCCTCCGTCTTGGTCAGGTTGGTCACCTTGAACCTGACCTCCACGAAGCGACCCTGCGTGGTCGCCTTCGCGTCGTTCGCGTCGTTCGCCTCGATCACCTTGCCGCGGTCCTTCGCCGAGACCACCGTCCAGCTCGAGTCGCTGAAGGCGACGGGCGTGCCCATCGCGGCGGGCGGGCCCTGGATCGTCACGGTCTTGCTCTTCCCGGCCTGCCGCGCCATCTGGCTGGTGAGGTCGGTGGCGCCCTTCCAGCAGGAGGCGCAGGAGATGAGGAAGAGCGCGTTGAGCGCCGTGGCGATGATCCCCAGCACCAGGCCGGCCGTGGCCATGCCGACCGGCTGCCGGGCCTGGACGGCCTGCTTGCGACCGACCACGCCGAAGATCAGCGCGAGGACGCCGCACACGATCCCCAGCACGGCGGGGAAGAGGGTCCACGCTCCGAAGATGCACAGCACCGCGACGATACCGAGGACGAGCCCAGCGACTGCCATGATGCCTCCCTGCGGGAGAGCTACGGTAGCAGCGAAGGGAGCTTCCCGGCCAGCGGGGACTGCGCGGGCGCGAGGGCAGCGCGGGAGTGCGAGGGCTGCGCGGGAGTGCGAGGGCTGCGCGGGAGTGCGAGGGCAGCGCGGGAG
>JAKLHH010000265.1 GCA_022710245.1 Myxococcota bacterium | reverse complement strand
CCAAGGCCTTCTCGCTGGTCGGCCAGGTGCAGCGGACCGGCCTGGTCGAGGTGCCGATGGGCACCACGCTGCGCCAGCTGATCTTCGAGCTCGGCGGCGGCGTACGCCCGGGGCGGACCTTCAAGGCCGTGCAGACGGGCGGCCCCTCGGGCGGGTGCCTCCCCGAGTCCCAGCTCGGCCTCCCCATCGACTTCGACGCGCTCACCGACGCCGGCTCGATGATGGGCTCGGGCGGCATGATCGTGATGGACGACCGCACCTGCATGGTCGACGTGGCCCGCTACTTCGTCGACTTCCTGCAGCAGGAGTCCTGCGGCAAGTGCGTGCCCTGCCGCCTCGGCCTGCCGCAGCTCTCGCACCTCCTCGGCAAGGTGACCCGCGGCGAGGCGAGCGAGGCGGACCTGGCGGCGATCGAGGAGCTCGGCGCCGGCATGTGCGAGAACTCGCTCTGCGGCCTGGGCAAGAGCGCCGCCAACCCGGTGCTCTCCACGCTGCGCTACTTCCGGGACGAGTACCGCGCCCACCTCGAGGGGCGCTGCCCGGCCGGCGTCTGCAAGCCGCTCATCCGCTACGAGATCAACGACCGCTGCACCGGCTGCCTGCTCTGCGTCAAGCCCTGCCCGGCCGCCGCCATCAGCGGGAAGAAGAAGGAGAAGCACGTGGTCGACCAGGCGCTCTGCACGAAGTGCGGTGTCTGCCGCTCGGTCTGCCAGCACGAGGCCATCGACGTCGGCTCGGTGGCGCGCGCCGGAGGTGCCCAGTGAGCGCCGCGACCACGATCGACAAGATCACGCTGACCATCGACGGCCGCACGCTGCAGGCCGCGCCGGGCACCACCCTGCTGCAGGTCGCGCGCGAGGCGGGCATCGAGATCCCGACCCTCTGCGAGCACCCGGCGCTGGAGCCGATGGGCGCCTGCCGGCTCTGTCTGGTCGAGGTCGGCCACCCCGACTGGAAGGGCTGGAGCGGCCTGATGACCGCCTGCCTCTACTCGGCCTCCGCCGGGCTGCAGGTCTCCACGAAGAGCCCGCGCGTGGAGCGAGCGCGGCGGCAGGTGCTCTCGCTCCTCGCCGCGCGCTGCCCGGGCGCCGAGGAGATCCAGGCCCTGGCGGCGCGGTACGGCGCGGTCACGGACGGGCTCGACGTCGACGCCGAGGCCGACGCGTGCATCCTCTGCGGGCTCTGCACCCGGGTCTGCGAGAGCTACGCCACCGCGGCGATCACCACCCACAGCCGCGGCTCGACCAAGGCGGTCGCCGCCTTCCTCGAGCAGCCGCCCGACGAGTGCGTGGGCTGCGGCGCCTGCGCCGAGATCTGCCCGACCGGCAACATCGCCGCGCAGCGCACCGCCGCGGGCTACCGCATCTGGGAGCGTGACTTCGCCACGGCCACCTGCGCCGTCGACGAGCAGCGCTGCCTCGGCTGCGGCGCCTGCGAGGAGGCCTGCCCCTTCGCGGTGGCGCGCGTCGCGCTCCGCGCGAGCGGCGTCAGGGCCGCGGCCATCCCGGCCGAGCACTGCCGCGGCTGCGGCGCCTGCGTCGGCGCCTGCCCGACGGGCGCCATCGATCAGCGCGCGCCTCACGACTGGGCCACGCTCTCCGCGCCCGCGCCCGAGGCGGGCCAGGCGCTGGTCCTCGCCTGCGGGCGGGCGAACCTCGCGTCTGCGGGTGTCACGGCCGCGCACCTCGTGGAGCTCCCCTGCACCGGGCGAGCGACGGTCCCGCTGCTCCTCGCCGCGATCGCCCGCGGCCACCGCGCGGTCCTCGTCCTCGGCCGCCACCAGGAGACCTGCCGCCTGCGCGGCGCCGAGGACCCGGCGCGGGACGCGGTCCAGCGCGCCAGCGCTCTCCTTGACCTGATCGGCCTCGACGGCAAACGCGTGCGCTTCGTCGCGCCCGCGCCCGGCCCCGAGGGACCACGCCGCGCCGTCGAGGACTTCCTCGCCGAGCTCGCCTCGCTCCCGCCGCTCGCGCTCGCCGCGCCGGCCGAGCTGGTCGGCGCGGAGGGGCAGCGCACCTCGCTCGACCTGCTGCGCTGGATGGTCGCGCAGCCCGCCGCGCGCCTCGACGCGTCGGCCTGGCTCGCGCAGCACGGCCTGCCGGCTGCCAGGCCGGGTCAGCCCGTCCTCTGGGTCGGGCCGCTCCTCGAGCTCCAGCTCACGGGCGGCCGCGCGCTCAGGCCCCTCGAGCTGGCCGAGCCGATCCGCGCCGCGCTGCAGGTGATGGCCCACGTGGGCCTCGAGGGCGCCGGCGTGCTGATGGGCACGCCCCACCCCGGCGTGGAGGTGCTCGCGCGCGCGCCGGTCATCGTCACCCTCTGCCAGATGGCGAAGGAGGCGGTGGGCAAGGCCGGCTTCCTCGCCACCTGCGTCGACGAGCTGATCCGCGAGCGCGCGGCCCGGCTGCCCGCCGCGGCGCCGACCACCGTCGCCGTCCGGGCGGGCTCGCCGCAGGCCGCGCTCGCCGCCGCCCTCGGCCACCGCGTCCTCGAGCTCACCTGCGACCCGCTGCCCGACCCGCTCACCCCCGAGCTCCGGGCCCAGGTCGAGCGCGAGCTCGCCGCGCTGGAGGCGAAGGGCGCCCGCGGCATCCTCGTCGATGGGCCGCTCGCGCTGGTGCGCTGGTCGCTGATCACGCGGCAGGGCACCTGGCGCTCGCACCGGCTGCGCCCGCTGACCGGCGCCCAGCTCGCCCTCCAGCCGCCGCCCGCGGCCCGTCCCGTCGCCCGCGCTCCGCGCCACCTGGATGGCGGTTGCTGCTCCGGCAGCGGCCGAGCCACAGACACCGAGGTCGCGTCATGACCAGCCAGCTCCGCATCGAGGGCCACCCGATCCTCCCGCCGCTCCCGGCACCGTCGGTGAGCTTCACCTGGAACGGCCAGAAGCTGCTCGGCCGCCCGGACGAGATGGTGAGCTCCGCGCTCTACGCCGCGGGGATCTCCGTCTTCGGTCACCACCACCACGACGGCGGCGCGCAGGGCATCTTCTGCGTCAACGGGCAGTGCTCGCAGTGCACCGTCCTCGTCGACGGGCGCCCGCTCAAGTCCTGCATGACCCTGGTCCGCGAGGGCATGGTGGTGAAGAGCTGCGACGGCCGTCCGCCGCTCCCCGCCGACGACGTGCCGCCGCCCCTCGCGCGCCCCGGTGAGCACCGCACGCAGGTGCTCATCCTCGGCGGCGGGCCCGCCGGCCTCTGCGCCGCGGTGGAGCTCGGCCGCCTCGGGATCGAGGTGCTGATCATCGACGACAAGCCCGCGCTGGGCGGCAAGCTGACGCTGCAGACCCACCAGTTCTTCGGCTCGGTCGCCGAGTGCTGGGCGGGCACCCGCGGGATCGACATCGCCACCATCCTCGCCGATCAGATCGCCGCGCTGCCCTCGGTGCGCGTCTGGCTGCAGAGCAGCGCGGTCGGCGTCTTCCGCGACGGCAAGATCGGCGTCGCCACCCCCGAGGGGTACCGCCTGGTCGAGGCCGGGGCGCTCCTGGTCGCGCTCGGCGCTCGCGAGAAGAGCCTCTCCTTCCCCGGCTGCGACCTCCCCGGCGTCTACGGCGCCGGCGCCTTCCAGACGCTGGTCAACCGCGACCTGGTCGCCGCCTCCGAGCGCCTCTTCGTCCTCGGCGGCGGCAACGTCGGGCTGATCGGCGCCTACCACGCGCTGCAGGCGGGGATCGACGTGGTGGGCCTGGTCGAGGCGCTCCCCGAGGTCGGCGGCTACAAGGTCCACGCGGACAAGCTGCGGCGCCTCGGCGTGCCGATCTGGACCTCGCACACGGTGGTCCGCGCCGACGGCGACGGCGAGCACCTGCGCCGCGTGACGGTGGCGAAGATCGACCCGCAGTTCCGGCCCATCCCCGGCAGCGAGCGAACCTACGAGGTGGACACGCTCCTCATCGCGGTGGGCCTCAGCCCCTGCGACGAGCTGCTGCTCAAGTCGCGCGACCTCGGGCTCAAGGTCTACGCGGCCGGCGACACCGCCGAGATCGCCGAGGCCTCCGCCGCGATCTTCAGCGGCCGCATCATGGGCCGCCAGATCGCGAACGACCTCGGCGTGCCGGTGCACATCCCGCCCGAGTGGACCCCGATGGCCGAGCTCCTGCGCAGCCGCCCCGGCAAGACGGAGCCGCTCAAGCTCGAGGACCTGCCGCTCGCGGTCTACCCGGTCATCCGCTGCGTGCAGGAGATCCCCTGCAACCCCTGCGAGGCGGCCTGCCCCGAGAAGCTGATCCAGCTCGGCGGGTCGATCATGAACCTGCCGCGCTACCACGGCGTCTGCCTCGGCTGCGGCGAGTGCGTCACGGTCTGCCCGGGCCTCGCCATCAACCTCGTCTTCAACGACTACGACCCGAGCGGCCAGCGCGCCCTGCTGATGCTCCCCTTCGAGCTCAGCCTCGACCGCGTCCCCCTCGGCGCCGAGGTGGAGACCGTCGACCTGGAGGGGAGCCCGGTCGGCCGCGGCAAGGTGATCGCGGTGCGCGAGCGGCCCGAGCAGGACCGCCGCCACCTGCTCCTCGTCGAGGTCCCCGCCGCGGACAAGCTCAAGGTCGCCGGCTTCACCATCCGCAGGCCGTCGGTGCCGCTCGAGGACGCGAAGCCAGGCGCCGACGACGACCCCATCGTCTGCCGCTGCGAGCGCGTGCGCAAGAGCGCCATCGTCGCCGAGATCCGCCAGGGCGTGCGCGACCTCAACCAGCTGAAGGCGCTGGCGCGGGCCAGCATGGGCGGCTGCGGCGGCAAGACCTGCACCGACCTGGTGAAGCGCATCTTCCGCGAGGAGGGCGTGCCGCTCGCCGAGGTCACCCCTGGCACCGCGCGGCCGCTCGTCGCCGAGACCCCGCTCGGCGCCTTCGTGCGCGGCGAGGAGGACCCCCATGGGCGCTAACCACACCTACGACGCCATCGTCGTCGGCGGCGGCTCCGTCGGCGTGCCCTCGGCCTACTACCTGGCGAAGCGCGGGCTGAAGGTGCTGGTGCTCGACCGCCGCTCGGCCGTCGGCCAGGGCGAGAACAAGGCCGCCATCGGTGGCGTCCGCGCCACCCACTCGGATCCGGCGAAGATCATCCTCTGCCTGCGCACCCTCGAGGTGGTCCGCACCTGGAAGGAGGAGCACGGCGAGGAGATCGGCTGGAAGCCGGGCGGCTACTGCTTCCCGGTCTACGACGAGCCGCTGGAGAAGAAGCTCTCCGGGCTCCTCCCCTACCAGCGCCAGTACGGGCTGGTGAACAACTGGGTCGACGCGGAGACGGTGAGCGAGCTCGTCCCCGGCATCAATCGCGAGGGGCTGCGCGGCGGCACCTACTCGCCGGGCGACGGCCAGGTCTCGCCGCTCCTCCTGCCGCCGGTGCTGATGCGGCACGTGCAGCGGATGGGCGGCGAGCTGCGCGTGAACGAGCCCGTGGTCGGCTACCTGATCGAGGGCGGCGCCATCAAGGGCGTCCGCACCGAGCAGGGGACCTACCACGCGCCGCGCGTGGTCCTCGCCACCGGCGTCGACGCGCGCGAGCACGGCCGCCTCCTCGGGCTCGACCTCCCGGTCACGCCGGACAGCCACGAGGCGGGCATCACCGCCCCCGTCGAGCACTTCATGAAGCCGCTCGTGGTCGACATGCGGCCGGGCCCCGAGGGCAAGACGGTGAACTTCTACTTCGGGCAGAACCACGAGGGGCAGATCATCTTCTGCTACACCCCGAAGGAGCTCTTCGTCGGCACCGATCGCGAGAACCTCTCCGAGTTCCTCCCCATCCTCGCGGCGCGCATGATCAGCCTGGTGCCGCGGCTGCGCCACCTGCTGGTGCGCCGCACCTGGCGAGGCTGCTACCCGATGACCCCCGACGGCGTCCCCATCATCGACAACCCGGAGCAGGTCAAGGGCCTCACCCTCGCCATCGGCATGTGCGGACAGGGGTTCATGCTCGGCATCGGCGTGGGCCAGGAGGTCGCCTCCTGGGCCGTCGACGGCAAGCCGCTCCTGCCGCCCGACGGCGCCAAGGCCGTGCGCTTCAACGGCGCCAACTGGAGCGACACCAAGATCGAGGCGCTGAAGTAGTCCCCGCGTCAGTCCCCGGAGTTCGAGGTGCAGGCTGCGAGTGGCTTCGAGCGCGGTCTGCGGTGGGCATGGAGTATCTGAGGCACGGCGCCGCGGAATCCCCTCACGTGCGTCACTTGGGGGTCAGCTTCGCGAGGAAGCCGTCGGACGGACCCGAGCTGACGAGCGCCGCACTGCCGAAGGCCAGCGTGCCCGCGAAGCGCCCGGCGAGGAACACGTTGCCGCTCGCGTCCACCGCCAGCGCCGAGCCGAAGTCAGCGCCCGCCCCGCCGAATCGCGCGGAGAACCGGTGGCCGCCTGAGCCGGTGTAGCTGGCGAGGATGATATCGGTCCCTCCCGCGCTGGTGAGCGGTCCGCCCCCGAAGTCCACCGTGCTCTGGAAGGACCCGGCGAGGTAGACGTGGCCTGCGGAGTCCACCGCCACCGCCCAGCCGTGGTCGTCGAGGGCGCCGCCGAAGCGCTTGGAGAAGCGATGGACGCCCGCAGCCGTGTGGCTCGCGAGGTAGAGATCGTAGTTGCCCGCGCTGGTGAGCGGCCCGCCCCCGAAGTCCACCGTGTCCTCGAAGAACCCGGTGGTGTAGATGTTGCCGCTGGCGTCCAGCGCCAGCGACTTGGGCAGGTCCGTGCCGGGCCCGCCGAAGCTCTTGGAGAAGCGGTGGCCACCCGCGGCGGTGTAGCTCGCGAGGAAGATGTCCGAGAAGCCGCCCGGGGCGGTGAATGGCCCGCTCCCCAGGTCCATCGTGTCGGAGAAGTCTCCGGTGAGATAGACGTTGCCGCTGGCATCCACTGCCAGGGCGTGGCCGGAGTCCCAGCCGTCTCCACCGAGCCGCTTCGAGGAGCGGTGGACGCCGAGGGTGGTGTAGCTGGCGAGGAAGATCTCCCAGTAGGTGCTGTCGAGCGGCCCACCCCCGAAATCGACCGTCTCACGGTAGGACCCGGTGAGGTAGACGTTGCCGCTCGCATCCACCGCCACCGCGCTGCCATAGTCCAGGAGGACCCCGCCGAAGCTCTTGGAGAAGCGGTGGACGCCCGAGGTGGTGTAGCTGGCGAGGAAGACATCCGCGTCGCCAGCGTTGGGCAGTGCCCCACCCCCGAAGTTGACCTTGTTCTCAAAGGACCCGGTGAGGAACACGTTGCCGCTGGCGTCCACCGCCACCGAAGCGCCTTCATCTACGGCGGTGCCCCCGAAGCTCTTGGAGAAGCGGTGGACGCCCGAGGTGGTGTAGCTCGCGAGGAAGATATCCGCGTCGCCAGCGCTGGTGAGCGGTATGCCCCCGAAGTCCGCCGTGTTCCGGAAGGCCCCGGTGAGGAACACGTTGCCGCTGGAGTCCACCGCCACCGATGAGGCGTCGTCGTCGCCGGACCCACCGAGGCGCTTGGACCACACGTGCAGGGGAGGGGGGGTGCTGCCCTGTTCGGATGCGCCGGCCCAAGGGCCGCCGTCCGCCGGGTGGGCGCCGTCCGTCAGGTGGTGGCCGTCTGCGGGGTGGGCGCTGTCCGCCAGGTCATCCTGCGAGAACGGTTGAAAGCCCCACCTGACGCAACCGGGGGTCAGCGCGACGATGAGGACGACGAGACCCGGCATGGCAGCGCCCGGCCACGATGCCGCCCGTGTCCTAGGCGAACCCAGCGGCTGCTCCATGCGATCCTTCCAGAGTAGGATTCAGCTTGCGCGCGATCAGCTGACGCTTCGGTGCGCTGCTCACGACGGTGGCTGGACTTTCTCACCGGTGCCACGGGTAAGGCAACTATTCGTCGATGAGGTGCGCGAAGTCAAACGTGCTGGTGTTGACATCGTAGCCCGCTCCCGTCGAAGAGGAACAGGTCACCAGCGTCAGCTCCCCCGTGGCGTAGCGCAGCCCGCTCTCCAGCGCGCCGGCCTTGAAGCCCGTGCGATCGTCGCGGTGGATGTAGTTTTCGTTGAACAGGGCAGCTGCACCGTGACCCGCGGGAGCCCGGCATCCGTGTAGCGCGTAGGGGTCTGTCGTCGGGGCGAGGGAGGTCAGGCTCCCCAGTCCATCGTCTCGTCGACGGTGCGCTCGAGGTCGGGTTCGTCGGGATCGGTGGGGTCTGACCGCTGGCAGAGGCGGCCAGCAACTGCTGGCAGAGGCGGCCAGGCTACCGCGTACGCGCGCAGCGAAACCCGACTGACTCGCTGTGGACCGTCGGGGTGTAGTAGATGCGGTTGGCCGCGCGCTCGTACCGTGGGGACGAGCCGTGTGATCCACCGCGGGCGATCCGGTAGGAGCCGCTGGCCGGCCCCCAGGGGTCCGTCACCGTCGCGGGTCCCAGGGCCTGCTCCCAGTCGTGGCACCACTCCCACACGTTGCCCGCCATGTCGTAGAGCCCCCAGGCGTTCGGCAGCCTGCCCTTCACCGGCTGTGGCGCGTAGCTGGCGTTCCCACAGTACCAGGCGATCTGCTCGACGTTGGGCTCGATCACGCAGCTGCCACACGCCGAGCCCGCGTTGGGACCGTTGTAGTAT
>JAKLHH010000264.1 GCA_022710245.1 Myxococcota bacterium | reverse complement strand
AGAGGTCGCGCGGCGGGTCGACGAGCTGGAGAAGGGGCGGGTAGCTGCCGTGGACTGGGATGACGTCCGCCGGTCGCTGCACGTCTAGCGATGGTCAGCGCACGCGTTCTCTTTCACCCTGAGGCGGTGGAGGATCTCCGAGGCGCTCTTGCCTGGTATTCTGAGCGTTCGGCGGAGCTCGCGACCGCCTTTGGCGTGGCGTTCAGCGACGCAGTCGAGATGTTGCGGCAGGCGCCGGAGGCCTGGCCCCGCTACGACGAAAAGACGCGGCGCTATCTGATGCGCCGGTTTCCATATTCGGTGATCTACCGGATCGCTGGCGCCACGCTCGAGGTCGTCGCGGTGGCACACGCCAAGCGTCGGCCAGGCTTCTGGAAAGCGCGCTGACCGCGCACCTCGCGGGACCGACCGCTGCAGAGCCTTTTCATCTTCGGTCCACGGCGCTATCCTGTACTACTCATGCGTACGCTGGTGCTCTGCATCATCCTGGGGCTGCCTTCCGTCAGCCTGGCCGCGCCGGTCTCCTCGGCGGGCAAGCGCCCGACCAAGGCCAGCGCCGCCAAGCGGGGGGGGCCGCGCTGCCGCGACATCTTCTGCACCCCCTCGGTGACCCGGATCGACGGCGCCAGCGGCGGTGACGTGAGCGGCCGCACCGAGACGCAGGTCGAGGAGGTGATGGCCTCGCACCGCGGGCGCCTGCAGCCTTGCCTGATCGAGGCCCGACGCCGCGACCCCGCGCGCAAGCAGGCCCGCCTCGAGGTCGTCGTCAGCGGCAAGGGGCGCGTCCTCGCCAGCCGCGTCGACGGCCAGCGTGGCTCGCCGCTCGCCCGCTGCATCGGCAAGCAGCTCACGCGCGTACGCTTCCCCAGCTTCAAGCTGCAGCGAACCGTCGCGGCGGTGACCCTCACCGTACCCCAGTAGCGATGACTCCCCCGCGCCCTCTCGCGATGAGCAGCGATCGCATCGACTGGATCCGTCAGCGCCTCGCCTCCCATCAGCCGCAGGCCATCGACCTCACCGTGGCGCCCCAGCGCGCGGCGGTCTCCATCGTCCTGCGCGAGGCCGAAGACGGCTGCTGCGAGATCCTGTTCATCCGCCGGTCCCGGGTGGACGGCGACCCCTGGTCTGGACACATGGCGCTCCCGGGTGGCCGCGTCGACGTGGGCGACGCCTCGGCGCTCGAGGCCGCCCGCCGCGAGACCCTCGAGGAGGTCGCGCTCGACCTCGCGCGCGACGCGGAGCTCCTCGGCCAGCTCGACGACCTGCGCGCCTCGGCGCGCGGCGGCGTGCTGCCGATGGCGATCACGCCCTTCGTGTTCCGGCTGCGGGTCCCCGCCTCGCTCAGCCTCGACACCGAGGAGGTCGAGGAGGCGCTCTGGGTGCCGATCCGCCGCCTCCTCGACCCGACCTGCGCCTCGACCGTCCCCTACGAGCTCGGCGGGCAGCGCTTCAACCTGCCCTGCTTCAACGTGTCGGAGCGGATCATCTGGGGCCTCACCTACCAGATGATGATGCGCTTCTTCGCGGTGGTGGGCTGGGACGTGCCGCTCGTGCGGGCGGGCTGACCCGAGGCTGAACCGCGAGGAAGGGTTGCCAGCCCTCCCCCTCCTGGGCTAGACAAGCACCAGCCCTCCGGGAGGTCCCGATGCCTGCCAGCCGCGCGGCGAGCCTCGCCGCCACTGTCCTCACGCTCCTCACCGCGACAGCGCGCGCCGCCGAGGAGAGCCCGCTCCGCTTCGACGCCACGCTCCGTATCGACCTGCACCACAGCGGCGATGCGAAGAGCGAGTCCTACTCCCTCGACGAGCTGCGCCTCGAGGGGCCATGGCCGGGGAGCCGCACCGAGCTCGTCGACCGCTCCGGCGTCGGCTGCGCCTTCGCCGAGGTCTACGAGGTCGGCCTCAAGGGCAAGCTCCTCTTCAGCCAGGGCTACTGCACGCTCTTCGGCGAGTGGCAGTCCACCCTCGAGGCGAAGAGCGCGCGCCGCACCTTCTCCGAGACGGTGCGGCTGCCGCTGCCGCGCGGCAAGGTGCGGCTGGTGATCCGCACGCGCGACAAGCGGAACAAGCTGCAGAAGGTCTTCGAGCGAACGCTCGACCCGAACGCCGTCGAGGTGAGCCGCGAGCGGCGCCAGGCCGGGCTCAAGGTGGTGCGCCTCGCCGGCAGCGGCCCGGCCGCCACCTCGCTCGACGTCGTCGTCCTCGGCGACGGCTACCAGGCCTGGCAGATGGACAAGTTCCGCCAGGACGCGCGCCGCTTCACCGCCATCCTCCTCGGCACCCCGCCGTACTCGGCGATGCGCGACAAGATCAACGTCTGGGCCGTCGAGTCGCCCTCCCGCGAGTCGGGCGTCGACGAGCCGCGCAAGGGGATCTACAGGGACACCGCGCTCTCGATGAGCTTCAACACCTTCGGCTCCTCGCGCTACCTGATGACCTCGGACAACCAGGCGGTGCGCGACATCGCCGCCAGCGCGCCCTACGACGCGATCTACATCGTCTGCAACACCAGCCGCTACGGCGGCGGCGGCATCTACAACCTCTACGCCTCCTTCGTCTCGGACAACGAGTACGACGAGTACGTCTTCATCCACGAGTTCGGCCACAGCTTCGCCGGCCTCGGCGACGAGTACTACACCTCGTCGACGGCCTACGGCGAGGACGACATCTACCCGAAGGGGATGGAGCCCTGGGAGCCAAACCTGACCGCGCAGCGCAAGCGCGAGCAGATCAAGTGGAAGGACCTGATCGAGAAGGGCACGACGGTGCCGACGCCGGAGAAGGACCCGCGCTTCGCCGACAAGGTCGGGGCGTTCGAGGGGGCCGGCTACAAGGCGAAGGGGCTCTTCCGCCCCGCCGTCGACTGCAAGATGTTCGACAAGGGGCACAAGCCGTTCTGCCCCGTCTGCATGCGCTCGGTCACCCGCATGATCGAGCACTTCACGCGCTGACGATGGGAGGAGCCATGTCCCGCACGATGCTTCGTCGCGGCAGCCACGCCCGACCGCCCCACCTGGGCGGCCCCGCTCCGCTCCGCAAGCCCGCCCGCCTCCTCCTCGGCGTCACCCTCGCGCTGGGCCTCGTCGTCGCGCTCGCCTTGCCCGCGCTGCGCGCCCGCGCCGACGACGATCACGACCCCGACCTGCCCCCCGGCGCGCCGGCCGCGCTGAAGGACGAGGTGCGCCGCACCTACCAGGTGCTGCTCCGCGGCGACCTCGCCTACCTCTCCTCGACGGTGGGCGTGGTGGCGGCCGAGGTGAAGGATCCTTCGCAGCTGCGCTACCTCGGCGCGCTGGCGCTCCCCGACTCGGTCAACGACGTCACCATCCTCGGCGGCAAGCTGATCGCGGCCAACGGCGCCGCCGGGATCGTGGTCGCCGACCTCGCCGACCCCGGTCGGCCGCGCCGCCTGGCGAGCCTGAGCCTCGCGGGCGCCGCGATGGCCGTCGAAGGGAGCGGCACCTCGCTGCTGATCGCCAGCGGCACCGCCGGCGTGCAGCTGGTCGACCTCACGGATCCCGCGCACCCGCGCAAGCTCGACCACTGGGACACCGCGGGCTACGCGCGCGACGTCCTCGTCCGCGGCGACCTGGTCTACCTCGCCGACGGCGACCGCGGCGTGCACGTCTTCCGCCAGGCGGCCGGCCGCCTGCAGCACGTCTCGACGCTCGGCCCGCAGGGCAAGGAGGCGCACGCGTTCCAGCTCGCCCTCGAGGGGAGCCTCCTCCTGGTCGCCAACGGCCCGGCCGGCCTGCTGGTCGTCGACGCCGCGCGGCCCGAGCAGCTCCGCGTCCTCGGCCGGCTGCCCGTGAAGGACACGGCGCGCGGCGTGGCCGTGCTCGGCAAGCGCGCCGCCGTCGCCGACGGCACCGCCGGGCTGGCGCTGGTCGACCTCTCGACGCCGGCGAAGCCGAAGGAGACCGGCCGCTACAAGCCCGAGCGCTCGGTCAACCGGGTGGTCCTCCGCGGCGGTCTCGCCTTCGTGGCGAACGACTACGACGGGCTCCTGGTCCTCAAGGCTCCGGCGAGCGGCGACCCGAGCCCCGTCGGGATGCTCCCCGCGCCGAAGCCGGCCCGGGCGGCGCCGAAGCAGGCGGCGCCGAAGGCCGCGGGGAAGAAAGCCGCGCCAGCTTCGAAGAAGTAGCTCAGAGCTCAGAGCTCCGCACCCCGCCCCCGCTCGAGGAGTGAACCAGTGTTGTTCAGACCGCGCCCTCTCCGTGCTCGCCCGCTGCTCCTCGCCGGCCTGGTCGTCGGCCTGGTCGCCTGCTCCAAGGACAGCAGCCCCGGCCGCGACGCGACCACGGCCGACGCCCTCCACGACGCTCGGCCCGCCGACGCCCACCCCGCCGAGGCCAGGGACGCCGGCCTCCCGAAGGTCACCTTCCCTCGCGACGAGGCGCCGCACTCGGGCCAGGTCGAGTGGTGGTACTACACGGGGCAGCTCGAGGCCGCGGGCCCCAAGACCTACGGCTTCGAGCTGGTCACCTTCCAGTACGTGCTCAATGACCGGCCCGTCTACATCGGACACTTCGCGGTCACCGATCTCGCCAAGCAGAGCTACTCGCTGAAGGTGGAGAGCTCGACGACCGACCAGCGCGGCGCGCAGAGCGGCTTCGACCTCACCGTCGGCAGCCTGCTCAAGATGAAGGGTCACGAGGGCAAGGACCAGCTCTCCGCGACCATGCCCGGCTACGGCCTCGAGCTGGCGCTCTCCGCGAAGAAGCCCGTCGTCCTGCAGTACGACAAGGGCTGGATGACCGTGGGGAGCGACCTCCCCTTCTACTACTACTCGTACACCCGGATGGACGTGACCGGCTCGCTCACCGTCGACGGCACCAAGCAGGAGGTGACCGGCGAGGCCTGGATGGACCACCAGTGGGGCGAGATGGGCTACTTCGGCGCCGACTTCAGCGGCTGGGACTGGTACGCGCTCCGCCTCGACGACGCGAC
Source organism: Myxococcota bacterium (assembly GCA_022710245.1). Next base: position 3,579 of record JAKLHH010000264.1, on the reverse strand, counting down.
CGAGGTGATGCTCTTCGTGGTCAAGCGCCCCGCGCCGAAGCAGGGCTTCGTCGGCGGCACGCTGATCGACACAGCCGGCAAGCCGACCCCGGTCGCCGCCTTCACCGTGACCCCCACCGGGGAGTGGACCAGCCCGCACACGCAAGGCGTCTACCCGCAGGGCTGGACCATCGAGATCCCCGGCGACGAGCTCTCGGTGACCGTCACCCCGCGCCTCGCCGACCAGGAGTTCTACGAGCGCTACTTCACCACGCCGATCTACTGGGAGGGGCTCTGCACGGTGAGCGGCACCCGCAAGGGCAAGGCGGTCAAGGGCAGCGCCTACGTCGAGCTCACGGGGTACGCGAAGTAGCGCACACCGGCGCGGAGCGCTGCCGCCCGGTCGAGCGCGCGCCGCGCGTGCAGCGAGGGCACCGCGTGGCGCAACCGGTGACCCCGGCGAGCCCGGCGAGCCCCGCGCTCACGGCACCGCCTCGGCGAAGTGCACCGCCCAGTTGAAGAGCGGGTTGCCGTCGCGGCCGACGGTGGCGTCGGAGTCGCGCAGACAGCCGCGCGCCCCCGTGGTCGGGCCGGCGTTGGCTCCGACCGCTCCGCGGTAGGCGTAGCGGATCGAACGGGTCTTGCCCGCCGGCGCCTTGGCCAACGTGATCTCCACGCTGTGTGCACCGACCAGGGCGACCTTGGCGATCGGCGGCGGCGCGCTGGAGTTGTCCCAGTACTCGAAGCCGTAGTTGCCCGGGTCCTTGACGCGGGTGGTGTCGAGGACGAGGGGCGGCGAGGGGACCAGGAACTGCACCGTGATCACGGCGCCGCTCAGGGTCACGGCCTTCGGCCGCAGCGGCTCCCAGGTCCCGCGCTCGAGGATCACCCTCCGGTACGCCTTGGCGTAGTACTCACCCATCCAGCGATAGCCGGCGTTGGTCAGGTGCACCCCGTCGGTGTAGGGGAGGAAGTACTTGGGCCCGACCAGGACGATCTTGCCGCCGCTCGCCAGCGAGGCCTGCAGCTGCTGCAGCGGGATGGTGCTGGTCGCGCTGTTGTACCTGGTCCAGCTGCTCATCTGCGTGTGGAAGAAGGGGACGGGCTCGGTCTGGGCCGTCAGGGCCTTCGCGTCCGTCTCGTAGTCGCCCTGCCAGGTGGCGAGGTTCGCCGCGTAGGCCGTGTTGTTGGCGACGTGGTCCGACTCGCCGTGCACCGAGGTGACGCCGCGGATCACGTACGAGAGCTTGAGGTCTGCGCTGATCGTCTGGCCGGCCTTCATCTGGGCCAGGCCGTTCGCGTAGGCGGCTGTCCCCTTCTTGATGTCCGCGTAGGCCTTGCCGCCGACCCCGTGGCAGCTCACCAGGAGCTCGTGGCTGTCCTCCGGCGCCGGCAGCCCCTTCAGCACCTCCTCGCGAGCGAGCTTGGTCACCTCGTTGGCGAGGCCGCTCGACATGGTCTCGACGGTCGCCTCGGCGAGCGGCTTGAAGCTCGTCAGAGTGGTGCCGCCGGCGAGCACGCCGGTGTTGAACATCTTGTTGTCGTAGGGCTGGCTGGTGCTCAGCGCCGGGCTGCCGCCCGCGCCGACCGAGAGGCTCTGGCCCGTGCAGAGGAGGTGGTTGACGGCGAAGTAGACGGGGCGCACCCGGCTGTCCCGCGCCAGGTCCGGCCGTCCTGCCTCACCACCCGCCACGGCGTCGGGGAAGACCAGCGTCGCCTCCCGGCCGCCCTCGCGCACCCCGACGTCGGCGACGGGGGCGGCGTCCGAGCAGCCCGCGAGGAGGAGCAGCAGCCAGCCAGAGCGAAGCCACGGCGACATGCTGTCCTATTGTACACCGGACGGCCGCGCGCGTGCTGGCCGGCGCGTCGTCCGGGCCGCTGTCCACAGAGCACGCGGGTGATCAGTGCAGCCCGATGCTGAGATCCCTGACCAGGACCAGCTCGCGGCCGACGAGCCGGAAGATCGTGTAGAAGTCGTGAGCGGCGGTCCCCCCGAAGCAGTCGCGCCCGAAGGGCCGGCTCAGCAGCACCTCGACCTCGCCCTTCTCGAGGCGCGCCGCGACCTGGTCGAGGTTGCAGCAGTCGCAGGTGTCGTTGCCCCAGGTCTCACCCTTCAGGCGCAGCCGCTCGCGCTCGCCCGCAGCGCCGACCAGCACCAGCTCCGGGCAGCTCGCGGACCCGCTCGAGCTGGTGGCAGGCTTGACGATCAGCAGGCATCGGCTCGCGGCGGCGCCCGCTGCCGCCGGCAAGGCGATCCCGCTCGCTGCTCCGGGGAGCGAGCAGCGAGCCGCCTTGAAGCCGGGGTAGCGCCGCCGAGCGGCGCGCTCCAGGGCGAGGCGCAGCCTGCAGTGCGCGTCCTGCTCGAGCGTGTAGTCGCAGGTGTCGCGGGTCTTGTCGAGGCACGAGGCCGCCGTGTGGGCCAGCGCCTTGCCCGACGCGGGATTGCGCTCGACCGCCGCGAGGTCGACCTCGTCGAGGAGCCGCCGGCAGCTCTCCTTGGCCCCGAGCTTCAGCTCGATCAGCGCCAGGTCGGCGAGGACCCACAGCCGCACCGACTCGGAGAACCTCGGTGAGCAGCGCTGCTTGAGCGCGCGCAGCCGGACCGCGGCCGGCTCGTGCAGGAAGTTCCGGTAGAGAGCGCGCGCCGCGCTCAGCGCGGCGGAGACTCTGGCGGGAGCGCACGCCTCGTCCGCGCCCGCGCGGCAGGGGAGGACGGCGAGGGTCGCGACGATCGGAACGGTGAGCAGCTTCGGCAGCATCATCCAGGTGCCTCTCAGTCAGGACCGCGCTACTCGCGGATGTTGCCGGCGAGCTGGAAGATCGGCGCGTACATCGCCCCGACGACGAGCATGGCCGTGGCGAGGGAGACCACCAGCCCGGCCCCGAGGAGCAGCCGGCTGCCGCGCGACCCGCGGCGGCCGCGCAGCAGGCCGACGACGGAGAGGCCCGCCGCGACGACGGCGACGCCCGCCAGCAGCCACGGCGAGGCCGCGACCCGGGTGATCAGCGGCAGGCTCGCGTGCGAGCCGAAGTCGCGGTGCATGGCGGTGAAGGTCGGCACCCAGACGAACGTGCCCACGCCGAGGCTGAAGGCGGCGAGCAGGCCGAGCGTGAAGAGGATCCAGTCGAAGGCGTCGAGGCCGGACCGCGCTGAGGGACGGTCGCTGTCGAGGCCGGGCCGCGCTGAGGGACGGTCGCTCACGAGAGGGCTAGCGCTCCTCGGCGCTCTCCTTCGAGGCCGAGCGCTTCGCCTCGGCGAGATCCCACGCCGCGCCCTTGCGCGCGAGGAGGTAGCAGAGGAAGGCGAGGCCGGCGAAGGCGAGGAGGCCGCCCAGCTGGCCGGCGAAGCCCTCGAACCAGGGCATCATCTCCGACTTCAGCGCCGCCCCCTTGGTGGCGCCGAAGGAGAACTTCTCGCCGAGGCCCAGCCAGCGGATCGGCGCGCCGACCTCGGGGAGCCGCAGCACGGCCGAGACGATGCCGATGATCGCCGCCCCCGCCATCAGCCCCGAGGCGATCAGGGTGCCCTGCTCGCGCCGCGCTGTGCGCACCTCCTCGGTCTTGCCGCTCCGCGAGACGAGCCAGGCGGTGAAGCCGCCG
>JAKLHH010000263.1 GCA_022710245.1 Myxococcota bacterium | reverse complement strand
GCTGCCGGCGCTGACCCCGGCGCAGGCGGGCCGACCCCCGTCGTCCCCAGCGTCGTGCCCGAGGCGGCCCCGCAGCCCGAGTCCTCTCCGCGCTACGAGGCGCTGTCGCTGCAGGAGGCCGTGCGACGCGCCGTGTCGCGTCACCCCTCGGTCGCGGTCGCGCGCCAGGAGATCGCGCGTGCGGAAGCCCTGGTGCGTGCAGCGCGGGCGACCTCGCTGCCTACGCTCACGGGCAACGTGATGCTCACGAGGCTCGACGACGACCGTGTGTTCGGCAACCGGGTCGTGGCGGCGGCGAACCAGCAGAGCGCGAACATCAACCTGACGGTTCCGCTGATCGCGCCGCAGCGCTGGGCGGCGTGGTCGCGCGCGACGGACAGCATCGAGCTGGCGCGCGCGGCGGAGGCCGAGGTGCGCCGTCAGCTCGCGGTGTCGACGGCGCGGGCGTATCTGAGCGTGATCTCGCAGCGTCGCATCGTGCAGGTGCAGGAGCGTGCGCTGTCGACCGCGAAGGCTCACTACGACTTCGCGACGGCGCAGCTGCAGGGCGGCGTGGGCACGCGGATCGACCAGGTGCGGGCGGAGCAGGAGATGTCCGTCAGCGAGACCCAGCTGCGCAACGCCCAGGCCGGGGTGGCGCGCGCGCAGGAGGCCCTCGGGCTCATGGTGGGCACCCCGGGACCGGTGGACGCCGCGCAGCAGGTGGTCCTTCCCGAGACCCCGAGCACGGTGGCCGCGGCCACCGACGATGCCGAGTCGGTCAGGACCGACATCCGCGCAGCTCGGACCCGCGTCGCGATCACGAAGCGATCGACGAGCCGCGACTGGACCGACTTCATGCCCGTGCTGCTCGGCTCCTTCCAGCCGTTCTTCCAGCACCCGTCCACGCTGACGAACCCCGAGACGGGGTGGCAAGCGCAGCTCATCCTGCAGGTGCCGTTCTACGACGGCGGTCTTCGCTACGGCCAGCAGGCCGAGCGCGCGGCGGCGGCCGAGCAGGCGAAGTCCCAGCTCGACTGGGCGTTGAGACAAGCCAAGGCCGAGGTGCGCACCGCATTCGAAACGATGCGTCGGGCCGACCAGGCGCTCGAGTCCGCGCGCAGGTCGGCGCAGCTCTCCGGGCAGGCGTTGGAGCTCGCCAACATCGCGTACAAGGCCGGAGCCACGACGAACCTCGAGGTCATCGACGCGGAGCGTCGCGCGCGGGACGCCGAGACCGCAGCGGTGGTTGCGGAGGACGCGGCGCGACAGGCTCGACTCGACCTGCTGGCTGCCAGCGGCCGATTCCCGTGATGAGCGGCTCTGCGGGGGCGTGAAGTCAGCGCAGGGTCGAGCTGCGCGAGCTGGCGCGCGCGGACCGCAGCTCGTTGCGGAAGTCGCGCGGCGTCTGGGGGCGATCCTCGGGCGCCTTCGCCAGGGCGCGGAGCGTGAGGGCCTCGAGGCGCGGGTCGATCGACGGGTCGATCGACCGCGGGCGGGGCGGCGGCTCGTGCAGTTGCATCTTGAGCAGTCGCAGGATCGAGGAGCTTTCGAACGGAAGACGTCCGGTAAGCATCTCGAACATGAGCACGCCGCACGAGTACAGGTCGGAGCGGATGTCGGTCTTTTCGCCGAGGATCTGCTCGGGCGACATGTACTCCGGGGTGCCGGCGACCCAACTGATGGCGGAGGCGGTGGAGCGGATATCGGTGCCGCCGGTCTTTCGGGGTTTGACCGTGGCGAGGCCGAAGTCGCAGACCTTGACGAGGTCGACGAGGTCGCCTTCCTCGTTTTCGGCGGCGATGACGATGATGTTCTCGGGCTTGATGTCCCTGTGGACGATGCCGTGATCGTTGGCGGCGGTGAGGGCACCGAGCACGCTCATCAGGATCTCGAGGCGCCGCGCGCGGCCCAGTCCCCCCTCGTGGAGCAGCTCGCGCAGGCCGTTGCCCCGCAGCAGTTCCATCACGATGTACATCAGCCCGTCGGGCTCCTCCCCGAAGTCCTGCACCCTCGTGACGTTCGGGTGATCGAGCCTGCTGGCCGCGCGAGCTTCCGCGTGGAAGCGCTTCGAGAAGGTGGCATCGGCCCGGAAGCGCGGGTGCAAGACCTTGATCGCGAGAGGCTTGTCCAGGGCGACGTGGCGGCTGCGGTACACCGCCCCCGCGGACCCTTCACCGAGGAGCTCCTCCACGACGTACTTGCCCCCCGCGAGGGTCCTGCCGATCAGCGGGTCGGGCGCGCACACGATCGTCGGCGACTCTGCCGCCAGAGTGCCCGCCTCGGCTTCCCAGTCCTGCACCGTCGAGATGCGCGGCACGCCGCCATCGCGAGCCGGCTCGCGCGTCCAACGCGTCACCGGCTGCGTCTCGCTCTGCCGCTGACCGCACACGAACGCGAGAAGCTGGCCATAGTGCTCGTCGTCGAACGGCATCAGCCGTACGGGCAGCATCCCCTCTGTCGCCTCCCCGGCGGCTTCGCCGAGCAACAGGACCGGACGCGATCCTGGGGCGTTGAGCTCCACGACGAACTGCTGCTCCGCGGGGGCGGAAGGGAGCATCAGCAGTGCGATGGACTCCTCGAGGGCAGTCTCGACGACCCCGTAGAGCTCCTGCAGGTCGATGAGGCGGCACACGACGACATGCTGCTGATCGACGTTCATGGGAGCGGGCCATGGGCGCACCGGGTGGGGGCGCGAAGGGGGTGACGCGTGCAACGGGAGACGGAGAGAGAAGGCGATCCGCGCATGGGAGGTCGAGTGGGGACACGCAGCGAGCGTGGAGGGACACCATACGCCAGACTCGCGGAAGGCGCACGCGCGGTGACGCTCACTTGCCTTGTGAACGCCTGGTCTTGTCCACAGGTCGCGTCTTGGGAACCGCTTTTGCGGAAGTCCTGGAGGCCCGTGTGGAGCGACGTTTCGTCGTGGGATCGCCGACACCGGCGTGGGCAGGGAGGTGCTGCAACGCGTGCAGCGCCTCGAGCCTCTGCACGAACACGCGCAAGTAGGCGGGCGACAGATCGGCCAGCGTCTCGAGCGTGCGCGCGGACAGCACGATGCCGTTGTAGGGACCGACCGGTTCGGGGACGTTTTCGGCGGCGCGCGCTGCGGTCACCAGAGCCCGCATGGCGGCGGCGGACTGACGGAACAGAGCGGCGGACAGGGCGGCGGACAGCTCCGGGGGCGGGGACGAGGGGCGCCCCTCCTCGAGTGCGCGCAGGTCGCGTGCGAGGTCGGGAGGAAGGCGTGCTCCGCGCGAGTGAGCCTCGCGGGTCATCCTCCCGAGCCACGCCCTGGCGTGCGGATCGCGCGCGCGATCCGGCTCGAGCAGCGCGCCCCGGGCCATGCGCGCCGCCTGCTTCGCTCGTCCCCGATCGAGCTCGTCGAGCAACGCCGCTGCATCGCCCCCGCGTCGTTCCACCTCGCGTGCCAGCCCGGCCGCGCGCACGGTCGCCTCGCGTGCCGCTGCCTCGAGAGCATCCATCCGCGCTCCAGCCTTGAGCAGCAAGCAGTCTCCGGAGGCTTGCGAAAGCGCCATCGCGCGGCGCACCAACGCCGCGATCATCGCCCAGGCGGGAGGATCGAACGCGGGGAGACAGGTGGCACCGAGGCGCTCGAAGCGCTCCACCACACCGGCCTGCGGGTCGTCGGCGTGGGGCATCGCTCAGTTCCTGGGGGCCTTTGCGCGGGGCATCGGAGAGATCTCGACGCGACGGTTGAGGGCGCGGTTTTCCATGCTGTCGTTGGGGACGACGGGGTGCTGCTCGCCGAAGCCCGCGGCGAAGACATCGGAAGCTGCGAGGCCGGAAGCTATCAACGCGCGCGTCACGGTCAGGGCCCGTTGGGCGGACAGGTCCCAGTTGTCCTTGAAGCCCTGCGCCGGCACTTGCACGCGCAGGTCGTCGGTGAAGCCGCTCACCATGATCACCTCCCCGCGCTCGACCGCGTACGCGCGGAGCGGCCCGGCGAGATCGGCGATGAGCTGCGCGCCCTCCGGCTGCAGCTCCGCGGAGTTCAGCTCGAAGAGCACGCTCCCTCGAATCCCGATGCGCCCGTCGGTCAGCGTGATCCTCCCCTGCGACAGCGGCCCGGCCAGCGCCGACTCGAGCGCGTGGAGGCGGTGGGTTTCCGCTTCGCGCGCCGCGCGCTCCTGCTCGAGGTGGCGGGTCAGGTCCACCTGGAAGGCGATGGCGAACACGAAGAACAGCACGAAAAGCCCGAACAGGCACGCCATCAGGTCGCCGAAGACCGGCCAGACCACCGACGATTCGAGCGTCGTCTCCTCTGCCGGGTCCATCGTTCAGCGCTTCCCCTCACGCATCGGCCTGGCTCCCGGCGCGCAGGGCGCGCAGCTCCGCGAACAGCTCGCGCTGGAAACGCAGCGACGAGTCGAACACCTCGCGCGTCTGGTCGAGGTATGCGCCCAGCAGATCCGCCGTGTCTCGCTGCCCCATGCGATCGATCGCCACCTCGATCGGTCCCAGACCGTCGAGCAGCCGATCGCTTGCCGCCCGGTACTGATCCACCGCCGCGGTGAACATCTCCGCCACGGCGCTCATCTCGGCGCCGCCCGCGCGGACCAGGTCTCCGGCCTCGCGAACGACGCCGGCGGTCGTGCCGAGGTTGTCCCCCAGCACGCGGGCGTGCTCCGCGATTCGTTCGGAGAGCAGGAGCGCCCCTTCGCTCCGCGTGGCCTCGAGTCGCTGCTCGAACAGCGCGAGACGCTCGCTCTGCAGGTCGAGGCCTTCCTGCACGCGATCGAGCAGCTCACCCAGCCGGCGAGAGGCTCCCTGCTCCGCGGTCTCGCTGCGCTGCTCGGCGGCCTGGAGAAACGCCTGGTGGCGCAGCTCCGAGGTCTCCAGGAGCGCACGCGTGCGCTCCTCCGCGCTGCGCACGAACGTGTCGAGCCGCGCGTCGGACCGGGCCTCCGCCGCCTCGATCCGAGCCATCGACGTCTGCGTCCAGGCCGCGGACGCCTGGCCGGTTGCCTGCGCGAGCGCTTCGAGCCGCTCGGCCTGGCGAGTCGCGGCGACCGAGACGGCGTCGGCGGCGGCGGACAGCCGGGCGATCAGCTCGTCGGACCGCTCCTCGCGGGCCCGTTCGAGCAGCCGTTGGCGATCCAAGGAGTCGTTCGTCGCACGAACAATGGCGAGCGCGGCTTCGGGCGCCTGCCGCGCCGACTCGATCACCTGCTCCAACGGAGCGGTGAGCCCCTGTCCCAGCGCGGCGATCTGCTCGGCCACGCGGGCCTCGAGCTGATCGAGGCTCCTGCGCGCCTCGGCCATGCGCGTCTCGTGCAGGGCCTCGAGCCGCTCGAGCTGCGAAGCCGCCGAGAGCTGCAGACGCTCCGCGCCGAGACGAGCCGCCTCGGCCCGCTCCTCGTGGCCCCGCTCCAGCCGTTGCACCTGGGAGGCCATGCCTTCGACGAGACGATCGACCCGGGAGTCCATGCGCTCGGTGGAGCGAGCCTCGACGGCATCCAGTGTGTTGGCGAGGCTCGCGACGGCGCGGGTCACCGCGTCGACGTGCTCGCGCTGCAGCAGCGCGGTGCTCGACAGGTCCGCCTGCATGCGCGCGGCCACCTCGCGCAGTGCCGCGAGTCGTCCCGCGTCGCCGTCGGCGATCGAACGAGCCGCCGCGTCCACCGACTTCACCGTCTGCTCGAGGCGGTCCCGGAGCAGCGACGCGCGCTCCTGCTCGGACAGGGCGAGGGTGTCGAGGCGCGATTGCAGCACGGTCATCAGCTCGCCCAGGCCGGCGGCGAGGGACGCGGAGCGTGCGCGATCGGACTCGGCGGACTTGTCGAGCAGCTCCACGAGCCGCTGGTCGAGCGCATCGACGACGGCGCCCTGGCCGCTCTCGAGCTTGGCGAGGCGCTCGGCGGACTCGGTGGCGAGGAGCTCGAGCCTCCGGGAGGAATCGAGTGACAGCGACGCCATGCGCTCGGCGGACTCGGTGGCGAGTAGGTCGAAACGGCGTGAGGTCTCTTGCGCCAGCGAATCGAGCTTCGCAGAGGATTCGGAGTACGAACGAGCGTCGCGACGAGCCGATTCCTCGGCGAGATCGGTCATCCGCGAGGCTGCTTGGTCGATCGCTTCGGCGACGCGCCGCTCGAGCGCCTGCACTCCCGGGCGCACCTCCGCCGAGACCGAGGACGCGGCGTCCCGCACGACGCGGCCCACCTGGTCGAGGTGGTCGCGCTGCGCCAGCTCGCGCGCCGCCGACTCCTGCTCGATGCGCGCCGTCCAGCGCATCAGGTGAGCGTCGGCGACGGCCCCGGCCCGATCGGTGAGGCGCTCGACCATCGGCTCCACGGCCTTGCCCGTCGCCTCCGCTGCGCGGTCCACGCCCTTCTGGATGTCGGAGCGCACCTCGGCCGCGGTCGCTCTCACGGCCTCCGTCATGCGGTCGGCTCCGAGGCGGTGGGCCTCGAGCAGCTCGTGTCGCAGCGTGTCGAGCTGGCGCGCCGCGTCCTGGAGCGAGGCCGCAGAGGCCGCGAGGTCGGGTCCGTGGCGTGCGATCGACTCGAGCGCGGCGGTCTGACGGCCGGCGGTCGTCCAAGCCGACAAGGGGCCCGCGGTGGTTGCGGCCACCGCGCTGGCGAGGGCTGCCTCGGCTCTGCGGGCGAACACGGCGGCGAGGCCGAGGGCGGCGGAGGTCGACACGCCTGCAGCGGAGGAGCCGAACGCGCGCCACAAGCCTTGCAAGGGCGAGGCGAGGGCGGCGCGGAGCGCGTCGACGTCGCCGCTGGAGGTCAAGGCCTCGCGTGCGCCGCGGAGGGATTCGAACAGGCCGAGGAACGTGCCGAGCATGCCGAGCATGACCAGCAGGCCGACGAGGTAGGTGGAGAACCAGGCCGTTGGCTGCGCCTGCGTACCCGCGAGCCGCCGGCGCAGCAGGGTTGCCAGCTCGACGCTGTAGCCGTCGAGAGACTCGGGACCCTGCGGGGGCCGCTTCGACAGCTCGTTGTGGAGCCGGTGCGCCTTGGAAGCGCGCAGCAGCAGCTCGCCGATGCCGGCGACGAACCCGACGCCGATCAGCAGGACCAGGGCGAACGACAGCAGATCGACCGATCGATAGAACGCGGCGGCGCGCGCCACCACGGCGACGCCGATCCCCCCACAGACGAGTACTGCGATTCGAGTCATGTTGCTGCGGGCGCGCTTGCACCCGAGCCGGCGGCCTTACCTTCGACGCCTCCGCGCATCAACTGTCGATCGACCCGAGGCAGCCCTCGGCCAGGGCGAGCAGGCGATCGGCCTCGAGCTCCAGGAGAACGGAGACGATCGCGCGTCCGGCCCAGAAGTGCTTCGCGACGCATCCGTCGCGGCGACACCATGGCTCGAGCTGTTCCCTGCGCGGAAAGTCGGGCAGCGCGCTCGATGCCGCGTTGACATCGCGGGTGAACACCGCGTGCATGGCGGGCACGATGCGTGCGCACAGCTTCTGCGTGGCGCCGTGCATCGCTTCGTGCAGCACGGCGTCGAGCGCCTCGAGGTGTGTCGCGGACGGGTCAAGCCGCAGCTCGTGGGCGATCTCGTGTCGGATCTCCGAGGTTGTCGAACGCACGGCGTCGATCCGAGAGCCGATCACCTCGCCGAGCGGCGCCCACAGGGTATCGGCAGTGAGCTGCGGGTTGCCCCACGCTCCCGCGTCCTCGAGCGCGTTCCACAAGGAGACCGCCCGGGGGCGCACGGACTCGAACGCGCGATCGACACGTGTGCGGAGCAGCTCGAGCTCACGATCGATGCGACCTTCGAGCGGGCGACTGCCGGGGCGCGGGGTGGAACGAGGGGCTCGCGGTGGCGGCTCGGCGAGTCGCTCCGCGAGCCGCATGCTTCCGCCGAACTCGAGGAGCGAGGCCATGACCGAGGCGACCTCGATCTCGGCGTCCATGCCGGTTGCCGTCAGGTAGGGAGCCAACGCACCGAAGAGCGGGCCCGGGACACGGGAGGGGCGGGACGCCATCTCGTGAGCGCCCTACTGGAGCGATTCCTCGACGGCCAGGAGCAGCTCGTCGAGGCTGAAGGGCTTCTGGAGGAAGCGGGCGCCGCCCAGGTTCGCGATGCGAGACATGACGTACTGCTCGGCGTGTCCGCTCGTGAGGATGACCCGAAGCCGCGGCGCTTCGGCGCGAATCCTGGCGAGCACGACGCTGCCGTCGGTGTTGGGCATGGTGAGGTCGAGCAGCACGAGCCGAAGGTCCTCGCCGGCAGCGCGAAAAGCCGCGATGCCCGATTCCCCGTCGGCTGCGCACAACACGCGGAAGCCCGCGGCCTCGAGCCCCGCGGCGCACACCTCGCGAATCGCAGCCTCGTCGTCCACCACCAGGACCGTCCCCTGCTGCTCCGCCGGGATCGACGAGAACCGCCTCGACTCGGCGGGGGGCTCCACCGCCACGTCCTCTTCGGCGGGAAGCAGGATCGTGAACATCGAGCCGCGACCCGGAGCCGTCCTGACACCGATCGCTCCGCCGTGGCTTCGCATGATCCCCAAGACCGACGACAGGCCGAGCCCCCGGCCGGCGAACTTGGTCGTGTAGAACGGGTCGAAGAT
>JAKLHH010000262.1 GCA_022710245.1 Myxococcota bacterium | reverse complement strand
CCCCGAGGTCGTCTTCGTCGATGTCTCGGTGGGGCGCCAGCTGATCACCCGTCAGGCGCCGGTCGCGCTGATCGGCCGCGACGGCGGCGTGGTCGAGGTGACGCTCCCCGTCGTCTCCCTGCGCGCGCGCTGACCCCGCGCGGCGACGATTGCTGGCCGCGGCCGCTCCGCCCGACCGCCCACCTGGGCGGCGCCGCTCCAATTCCGCTGTGGTCTTCGCCGCCGACTTGGCCCAGAATGGAGGCCTCATGGCCTCGAAGGGTTCCAAGCAAGGAGCGAAGCAGCAGCAGGGCGGCGCGCAGGCAGACGAGCTGGTCCGGCTGGCCCAGGAGAAGGGCTTCGTCACGCTGGACGACATCATCTACCACGGCCCGGAGACGCAGTCGGCCGAGGAGATCGACGAGCTCCTCAGCGAGCTCTCCGGCTTCGGCATCGACATCGTGGGCGAGGGGCAGGGCGAGGGGCACGAGGCGCAGGCAGCCGAGCCGCCGCTCGAGGGTGAGAGCGAGGCGGTGATCGGCGAGGCGGAGGTGGAGCCCTCCGGGCCTGGCGCTGACCCGGTCTCGATCTACATGCGGCAGCTCCGTCAGGTGCCGCTGCTCAGCCGGCGCGCCGAGGTGGACGCGGCGAAGCGGCTCGAGGCGGGGCGCCTCGACGCCATCTGCGCGGCGCTGGAGACCGCGGTCGCGCGCGAGGAGATGGTCCGGCTCCTGCGCCGGCTCGAGGCGCCCGAGCGAGACGCCCTCGATCCGCTGGAGGCCGAGCCCTTCCCGCCCGGCGAGGAGCCGGTAGCGCCCAAGGAGAACCTGCTCGAGATCCTCGCTGAGCTCGAGCGCCTGGCCGGCGAGACCCGCCGGCTCGAGGAGCGCCTCGCGGGCGAGGAGCACACCGAGGAGGCGCGCGGCGAGCAGCAGCAGCAGCGCCTGGCCGGGCGCGCCGCGATGCTGGACCTCCTGCGCCGCATCCCTCTCCGGGAGCTCTACCTGCGCCGCGTGATCGCGCGGGTCAAGGGCCTCGCCGTCCGGCTGGAGGACGCGCGCGAGGCGGTGAGCGAGGTCGAGCGCGCCACCGGCCGGTCGCTGGCGGAGCTGAGGCGGCTGCTGCGCACCGTCGGGCGGCCCGAGGAGGACGAGGCGCTCGGTGACCCGGCGCTGCGCGATCAGCTGCGTCGCCTGAAGAACGCCGTCCGCCGCATCCGTACGCTGGAGAAGCGCGCCGGCGCCTCGAACGAGCGGATGGAGCGGGTGGGCGCCCGCATCCTCGCCGCCGAGGGCAAGGCGCAGCGCGCGAAGGACGAGCTGGTGCTCGCCAATCAGCGGCTGGTCGTGCACATCGCCGGGCGCTACGTGAACCGCGGCCTCCCCTTCCTCGAGCTGGTGCAGGAGGGGAACCTCGGGCTGATGCGCGCGGTGGAGAAGTTCGATTACCGGCGTGGCTACAAGTTCTCCACCTACGGCACCTGGTGGATCCGCCACGCGATCTCTCGCGCGATCGCCAACCAGACGCGGACCATCCGCCTGCCCGTGCACATCCGGGACGCCATCCGGCGGCTGGTCGGCGAGAGCCAGCGCCACGTGATGGAGCACGGCCGCGAGCCCACCACCGACGAGCTCGCGCAGCGCCTCGGCATCCCGGTCGAGCGCGTCGTCGAGATCATGGAGGCCTCGCGCAAGACGCTCCGCTGGGAGCTCCCCGTCGGCGAGGATGGCGAGACCGAGCTCGGCACGCTGATCTCCGACAAGGAGGCGCCCTCGCCCTTCGAGGAGGTCAGCAACAAGGGCCAGTGGGAGCAGATCGTGAAGGCGATGTCGTCGCTCCGCGATCGCGAGCGCGAGGTGATGCGCCGCCGCTTCGGCCTCGACGGCCGTCCCCCGCAGACCCTGGAGGAGGTCGGGCGCGACCTCGGCATCACCCGCGAGCGCGTGCGGCAGATCCAGGCGCGCGCGATCCGCAAGATCCAGGTCGCCGTCCGCACCGCGAACCGCGTGCGGCGGCCCTGACCTCCCCGCCCTGACCTCGGGCAGGGCTCAGCTGACGAGCTGGAGCTTGAGCGGTCCCACCTGGAGCGTGTCCCCCAGGCGCACGGCGGTGGGCGCGACGACCGGCTTGCCGTTGAGCAGCACCGCGTGACCGCCCGCGACCGGCTCGACGAAGTACGACTCCCCCCGGCGCACCAGCGTCGCCGTCTCGCCCGCCAGCCGCGCGCCGCCGATCAGCAGGCTGTGGCCGAGCGGCAGCGAGTCACCGACGGGCAGGCTGAGGCTCTCGGCGCCGAGGGTGACGGCCAGGCGGACGCCGTCGAGGGGATGCGCAGCCGGTGAGCGGCCCTCGGTCGCGTCGGCGGAGGAGGGGGTCGGCGGCGACGGCGCGACCGGCGGCGGCCGCAGAGGGGGCGGCAGCGGCGGGGGCGCGGGCGGGGGCGCGGGCGGTCGCGCGGGCGACCGCTCGGCCGGGAGCTCGGGGAGAGGCTCGAGCGGCGTGGGCTGGTCGTGCTCGAAGCGCTCCGGCGGAGCCGCCTGCGCGGGCTCCGGCGCCGGCTCCTCGACGACGAAGCGCATCTCGAAGGGGCCCACCCGGATCATGTCGCCGCCGCGCAGCCGCGTCGGGCTGAGGACCTTCTCCTCGTTCAGGAAGGTCCCGTTCGCGCTGCCGAGGTCCTCGATCGAGTAGGTGTTCTCGACGAGGAAGATGCGCGCGTGGCGGCGGGAGACGCGCGCGTCGCCCAGGCGCAGGTCGCCAGAGCGTCCGATCACGAACTCGTCCCCGAGCTCGAACGGCTTCGCGTCGGAGTTCTCCAGGAGCAGCAGGCGGGCGAGGGGCCGCGCGGGCGCGGCCGGGGCCGGCGCCGCGGCTGCCTTCATCGCCTCGGCGTGGCCGGGCAGCCTCGGGTTGCTCGCGAGCATGTCCTCCGCGGAGAAGATGATGCTGTGCTCGCCGACGGCGAAGTCGTCGCGCGCCATCTGGGCTGCGGCGGCAGCCGCCGCTGCCGGGCCGAGGGTCGGCCTCCGCTGGCGCGCGCCGGAGTCGCGCGGCGAGGCCTCGCGAGCGCCGGACTCGTCGCCGAGCACCTCCTCGACGAGCTGCCCGAGCTCCTCCGCGGTGTAGCCAGGCGCCCCGCGGCGCGGATCGCGGTCGGCTCGCGCGGCGCGCCGGAGCCAGTCGGAGAGCGCGCTCGCGTACTCGCGCGCGGTCTGGAAGCGGTCCGCCGGGCGGGGCGAGAGCGCGCGCATCACCAGCGCGTCCACCTCGGCGGGCACCTCGGGGCGGCGCGAGGACGGCGGCCGGATCTCGGCCTTGCGCACCATCTCGAGGAGCTTGACGGGGTTCTTCTCCAGGTACAGCGAGCCGCCGGTCAGCGCCTCGTAGAGCACGATCCCGCAGCTGAAGATGTCGGTGCGGTGGTCCACCGGGTCGCCCCACGCCTGCTCGGGCGACATGTAGACGAGCTTGCCCTTGATCACGCCAGCGCGCGTCTTGGTCGTCAGGTTGGCGGCCTTGGCGATGCCGAAGTCGACGATCTTCACCTCGCCGTGGCGCGAGACGAGGATGTTCTGTGGGCTCATGTCCCGGTGGATGATCTTCAGCGGGTTGCCCTGGTCGTCGGCCTTGGTGTGCGCGTACTCGAGCCCGCAGAGCGCCTCGTGCACCACCAGGACCGCCGCCTCGATCGGCAGCGCGCGCTCCTGCTCCGCCAGCTTCTTGAGCAGCTGGAAGAGGTCCATCCCGTCGACGAACTCCATCGAGATGAAGCAGCAGTTGGCGATGCGGCCGAGGTCGAAGGTCTGGGCGATGTTGTGGTGGTTGAGCCCCACCGCGATCTTCGCCTCGTTGACGAGCATCTGCACGAAGCTCTTGTCGTCGGCGTAGTCGGGGTGGATCACCTTCAGCGCGAGCTGCTTCTCGAAGCCGGCGAGCCCCTTGGTGCGCGCGAGGTAGACCTCGGCCATACCACCCACGGCGATGAGCTTGAGCAGGTAGTAAGGCCCGAAGTAGCTGTTCAGCTGCAGGTGGGCCATCCGCGCTCCTGACGCGAGGCCGATTCTAGCCGCGTGGTCGAGGCGGGTCCAGCTTGTTGGTCGAGGCAGCCACCCGCCACCGCCCGACGTGCGGGGCGCTCAGCAGCCCGCTCACAGGCAGCGGCGAGCGGTGGAGTATACTCTGGCCCGAGGAGGCTCGATGTCCGGTCGCTGGCGCTGGCTCTCGCTGCTCCTGCTCGCGCTGCCCGCGAGCGCCGGGGCCAACATCTCCGCGCCCTGGATCGCGGGCGAGCTCCTGGCCGAGCCCGACGGAGAGCTGCGCGCGCTCACCATCCTGGGCGAGGAGCTGCGCCTCGATCTGCGCCCGCTCGCGCGGGGCGAGCCGGCGCTGGTCCGGGTCAGCTACCGCGTCCGCGGCCCCGCCACGGGCCGCCGCGTCAGGCTGGTCTTCGTCACGCCGGGGATCGAGCGGGGCAAGGTCCGCGTCGACGGCGCGGAGGTCGCCGGCCGCCGGGAGCTGCGCCCGCTGCCGGAGCGCTGGCGGGGCTTCCTCGAGGCGGAGCTGCAGGAGCTACTGCCGCGGGAGCTCGCCACCCTCGAGTTCGAGCTGCAGGCGCGGGCCGGGGCCGAGCATCGGCTCGAGGTCGAGGCGGCGCTGCGGCCGGGGGCCCGTCTCTCGAGGAGCCACCCGTACCGGACCAACGAGCTCCTCTATCTCCTCGAGCCCGCGCGCCAGTGGCACAGCTTCGGGGGCCTCACGGTGAGCGCCGAGCTCCCGCCCGGCTGGGAGGCGCAGACGCGGCCCGACCTCGAGCGCCGCGGCGACCGGCTGGAGGGGCGCTTCGTCGGGCTGCCCGCTGACCTCCTCGTGATCTCCACGCGGCGCCCGGCGGACCGTCGCTGGGGGGGCGTCCTCGTCATCGCCGGGCTGGTGCTGGGGCTGGCAGTCGGGCTCTGGCTCAGCCGCCGCGTGGGCCGCGGCCTCGGCGGCCGCGGTGCGGGGCTCGCGGTCCCGGTGGGGCTGCTGCTCTCCCTCCCGCTCGCGCTCCTGCCGGCGGCGCTCGCCTGGGGCGGCGTGCTCCTCTGGCAGCAGCTCCTCGACCGGCACCAGCTCTCCGGGCACTTCCTCCACGGCCCGACCACGCTCCTCTTCGTGCTGACGCCGCTCGTGGGGCTGGTGCTGATCGGCGTCGAGCTCACGCTGTTCCTGCTCGCCTGGCGGCGCGCGCGGGCGGGGCGGGTTCAGTGAGGGAGCCGCCGCCGGCCTGAGCGTCAGGGGCTGCGGCGCCAGACGACGCAGTCCGAGTCGACGGCGATCAGGTTGCAGTCATCGATCCCGCGCACCTTCATGACGAAGGTGGTCGTCGTGAGGTCGGTGGACCAGGCGCCGCGCGAGTACGACTACCCGACCGGCTGGCGGCCCTACGTGAAGATCGTGGGCGCCGGCGTCGACTACACCCCGCTCCACGTCGACCGCATCCTGGCCATCCGCAACAACGACGCCAAGGTGTACGGCAACTGCGAGGGTGTCCTGGCGGGGAACTGAGCCTGCTCCTCGACCCACACCAGGGGGAGAACTCCGGCGCCCGGATCGGCTAAACTCCGGCGCCATGCCCCTGATCAAGCACCGTCCGCAGATCCGTCTGCTGCTGCCCCGCCTCCTCTTCCCGGGCCAGCGCGTCTCGGGCACCGTGGTCCTCCACGCGCGCCACGAGGTGCGGGTCGAGGGGGTCGCCGTCGAGCTCTCCGGCCTCGAGCGCAGCGTCGTGGGCAGCGGGAAGAGCGCCCGTCGCACGACGCGGACGCTGCTGCAGCTCGGCGCCAGGGTCGCGCGGCCAGGGACGATCTCTCCCGGGACCACGCGCTACCCGTTCGAGCTCGCGCTGCCGGCCGGGCTGCCGCCGAGCTTCGGCGGGCGGCGCGCCAGCGTCGCGTACACGCTCCGCGTCTCGGCGCCGATCCGCTGGTGGCCCGACGCCCAGGCCGAGTTCCAGGTCCAGGTGGTCCAGCCGCCGGTCGTCGCGCCAGCGCCGACGCCCCGACTCTACGCGAGCGATCCCGGAGGCCCCCGCGGCCGCGAGCCGTACCTCGAGTGCAGCCTCGCCAGCGACACGCTGCGCCCCGGCGGGGCGCTGCAGGCCTCGGTCGCCCTGCACAACGTGGCCTTCCACAGCTACCGGGAGCTGCACCTCACCTTCCGGTCGATCGAGCGCGCCTTCACCGCGAACCGGCGCCGCTCCTCGATGGAGCAGCTGGAGTGCTACACGGCGCGCTACCCGCTGCAGAGCCCGGCCGAGGGCGCGGCGCTGCCCTTCGCGCTCACC
Organism: Myxococcota bacterium; assembly: GCA_022710245.1. Next base: position 2,237 of record JAKLHH010000262.1, on the reverse strand, counting down.
CTGCCCGAGGAGGTGCGGCCGAGCGCCGAGTCGGTGCTCTGGGCTCGCAGCTGGTTCCTCGAGGTCCGCGTCGAGATCCCCTGGTCGCGCGACCTCGTGGCCGTCGTGCCGATCACCGTGCTGCCGCCCGGGTCGAGGACGACGCGCGCGGTCGCGGCGCCGCCGGCGGTGGGCTCCGAGCGGGTGCAGGGGCTCTGGCGCGCGGTCGCCGAGGAGCAGGGGCTCACCTTCGACGGTGAGCGGCTCGTCGGCACCGTCGACGGCGCCGAGCTCTCGCTCCGGAGCGAGCACCGGGGCGCGAAGGGCCTCTTCCTCGTCGGCGAGCTCCGCTGGCCGACGCTGGGGCTCGGCCTCGACGGCGGCCGGCGCAGCGGCTTCCGCCGGCTCGGCATCGGCGAGGAGGTCTCGCTCGCGGGCAGGGATCCGACGTGGTCGCGGGGGTGCTACCTGACCGGGCGCGAGGCCGCGCAGGTGCGCGCCTTCGGCGAGGTGCTCCTCGGGCAGGAGGTGCTGGTGCCGCGCCCCCTGCCGCTCAGCGCCCTCACCGGCCTCGTCGATCTCCACGACGAGGGACTCCGCGCCGAGCGGCGCGACCCCGGGCAGAGCCACGCCGCGCTCGCCGCGTTCGCCGGCGACCTCCGGGCCCTGGCCGCCGCGCTCCCCATCGCCCGTGCCGCGATCCCGGCCCCGGCGCTGATGGCGGGGGCCGTCGACGCCTGGAGCGCTCTGGCGACCGAGCTCGGCGGGCGTCTCGAGCAGGCGAGGATGGCGGTGCAGGGCGCCGCGCTCGGGGTGCTGCGGGGCGAGGTCGTCACCGAGTGGGGGGCGGACGGGCAGCCGCAGCGGACCCGGCTCACGGTCACCACGGCGACGGAGATCCCGGCCGAGCACCAGCTGGAGTGGTACGCCGGCGGGAGCGAGCCGATCCCGCGGACCGGCGGGCTGCCCACCGAGGCGGCCGTGCTGCTCCAGGAGGTGGCCGAGGGTGCGCGCTCGATGGTGGTGCGGGCCGACGTCGTCGAGGCCGCGCTCGAGGCGCCGCTCCTCCACCCGGCGCCGGCCGTGCCGCTGCTGCGCAAGCTCGCGCTGCTGGCGCCCCTGCTCGGGCCGCGCGGCGGACCGTATCGCTGAGCGGGAGCGTGGCTCAGAGGCTCGAGCTGAGCCTGGCCGGACGGACCAGCATCCTCGGCACGGCGCCGCAGCGGTGGCGCCCGATGATGAGGGCGTCCTTGCCGCGCCCGGCGATGACCCGGAGCAGCGGGCCGCAGGCGTCGTCGGCGGTGGCCACGCGCAGGCCCTTGCTGGCCGTGGCGATCACCTGCCGCGCGGTCTCGACCGGCACTGTCAGGCTCAGGGCCTGGGAGCTGTCGGCCACGCGCAGCACCGCCCACCCCGGCGTGGCGCCGGGCTTGATCGAGACATTGACCGACTGGCTCGCGGCGGCCGGGGAGACGAGCAGGGAGGCGAGGACCCCGACGCCGATCAGGCAGGCGATCAGGGCGATCCACGTGGCGATGGTTCGCACGCTGGGCATCCTTCAGCTTCGGCCCCTCCAGTTGCACACCGCGCGCCAGCTCGCAGCGGAGCCAGCCAGCCGTAACCCATCGAAGGCCATTGCCTTCGCTGGACCAGTGCCCGCGGCGGCTGGCTACTCCAGCTGTCACCTCGTGTGCATCGGTGCGCTCCGGTGCCCTCCGGATCACTCAGAGGCTGCAGCAGAGCGCCGTGGTCAGCTCGCTCGCGGGAGACACACCGAGCCAGTAGGCCTCGTCGGTGTTGGCCCCGCTGATCGAGTGGCAGGCGTTGCTGGTGCTGCAGCCCAGCCTGAGCTCGAACCGGGTCGCGCCGCTGCTGGTGGCGCAGAGGAGGTTCGCGAGCACGGGCACGCCGTCGGAGGCGCCAGCGCACGAGGTGCACGGTCCCTCGCCGTCCAGCACCATGCTGCCCGACGCCTTGGACCAGCAGCCCCCGACCCAGCCCACGATGTCGCCGGCGCTGGTGGTTCGGCCGCCCCGATCGCGATACTCCGTCCTGGTACACAGGTGCCAGCCGCCGGCCTGGTTGCAGAGCTCGGCGGCGCTGCACTGGTCCCGCGGGACGCTCCCCCGGCAGGCCCACATCGTGGTCTGCCAGCCGCCGGTCCACAGCCGCTGCGCGCCGTCGGCGCACGCCGCGGGCGGGTGGGCGGGCCAGTCGAGGTGCTGGGCGCGGTCGTGCTCCGGAGAGCCGCGCCCATC
>JAKLHH010000261.1 GCA_022710245.1 Myxococcota bacterium | reverse complement strand
GGTGCGACCGAGACCGAAGGCGACCTCGGGGAGCGGCCGCCCGAGGAAGAGCGCGTCCATCACCACCGTGCCCCCGTTCTCCGTGGTCGCCACCACGCCGCCGGCCACCTCGTCGGCCACCAGCACCGGCACGTTGACGCCGAAGAGCTGGCGGCACCAGTCGATCAGCTGCCGGAACTGGGCGCTCGCGACCAGGTCGACGGGGAGCGGCTTGCCGCCGCCGAGCTCGTGCCGGAAGAGGGCGTCGAGCGGCTCGTGCATCACCGCCCAGAGCTCCTCGATGTGGGGGTCCGTCGAGGGCACCGTGAGCTGCCGGCGCAGTCCCGCGTCGAGGCTGCTCGAGGGCTTGAAGGGGAGCTGGCGGCGGAGCGCGGCCAGCTTGATCTGGTCGTTGTCGTCGGCGCCGCCCAGGGCCTCGATGACCTTCAGCGCCTGCGCCGCGCGGTCGGGCTCGCCCGCCGCCTCGCCGAGGTCGGCGAAGAGGTGCAGGACCTGCAGGTTGAGGCTGTCTCCGTCGACCACGCTGCGCAGCTCGACCAGCGCGCGCGGCGTACCCTCTGGCTCCCCGGCGAGGACCTCGACGAGGGCGATCCGATCCTCCAGGCGCCCGCCGTCGCGCACCGCCGCCTCGTAGCAGCCGATCGCCTCCGCGACCATGCCTCCGCCCAGGTAGATGCCGGCCAGGCTGCGGCGCACCTCCAGCGCCGCCGCGCCGCCGCCCTCGCCGAGGAGCTGCAGGGTGCGCCCGAGGAGGCGCTCGGCGCCGCTGCGATCACCCGCCTGCGCGAGCTGGCGCCCGAGCGCGATGGCGGCCCCCGCGTTCGTCTCGTCGAGCTGCAGCGCGCGGCGGAACTGGTCCAGCGCGCCCTCCTGGTCGCCGAGGCTGCCGAGGATGACGCCGAGGTAGTGCGTGTAGCCCGAGAGCTCGCGCCGGGAGACCCCGTCGCTCGTCGCGCGGTCGATCAGCGCGCGCATGGTGCGGTAGGCGTCGTCGTGGCGCCCGAGGACGAAGTACTCCTGCGCCAGGCGGTCAGCGGCCTCGGCGTTGCCCGGGTCGAGGGCGAGCGCCTCCAGGTAGGCGGCCACGGCGCGGGCCGGCTCCAGCGCCATGTTGGAGTAGAGCTCACCCAGGCGGAGGAGCGCGCGCAGCTTCAGGCTCTGGTCCTCCGCGCGCAGCACCAGCTCGCGGAGCACGCCGGCGCCCTCCTCCACGAGCCGCAGCCTCACCAGGAGGTCCGCCAGCGAGCGGACCGGCGTCAGGTCCTGCGGCGCCGCCTGGATCGCCTCCTTGTAGCGGGCGAGCGCGGTCTCGGCGGCGCCGGCGATCTCGGCCAGCGCCCCCGCCGCCACCAGCACGTGCCCCACCGCGGCGGGGTCGCCCTCACGCCGGTAGACCTGCTCCAGCTCGCGGAAGATGGTCGCGAAGTCGTAGACCTCGGGGCTGCGGCGGCAGAGCGCGATCAGCCAGTCGAGGGCCTCCAGGTTCTTCGGCCTGAGCTCGAGCGCGACCACCAGGCTCTCGGCGGCGGCGTTGAGGTGCCCGGCGCCGCCGAGGAGCTGGCCGCGCCGGCAGTAGAAGAGGCTGCGCACCTCGGGATCGCCCTCTCGCGCCATTCGCTGCGCGAGGGACTCGGCGAGCGCGAGCGCTTTGGCCTGCTCGCCGCGCTCGAAGCGAAGGTTGAAGAGGGAGAGCGACGCGGGGTGGCACTCGGGGTCCACCGCCAGCGCGTCCTCGAACTGCTCGATCGCCTTCCGCACGTCCCTCAGGTGGAGCAGCCGGATCTCCCCCATCCGCGCCAGGATGCCCGCCTGCTCCTTCTTCTCCTCCCAGATCCGGTACTCCAGCTCGAGGGTGTCGAGCGCCTTGTTCCAGTCCTCGCGGCGCAGGTAGAGGTCACGCAGGCCGTGCAGCGCGGGGAGGCAGCCCGGCGACTCGTTGATCGCCGACTCGTAGCAGGAGATCGCTCCCTCGTCGTCGGAGAAGCGGGTCTCGAGGATGGAGCCGCACTTGAAGTAGAGGAGCGAGCGCTCGTCAGGGTCGGCCTCGATGATGACCAGGTCCCGGAGCACGGCGAGGCAGCGGTCCCAGCGGCCGGTCGCCTCGTAGATGCGCGCCAGCGCGGTGAGCGCCTTCTCGTGGTGCTCCTCGATGCGGCGGATCTCCTCGTAGGCGCGCGCCGCGCGCTCCGGATCCTCCAGCCGCTCCTCGGCGAGCTGTGCCACGCGCAGGCTCATCGCCACGCGCGCCTCGTCGTCGGCGATCAGGCCGGTCCGGTGCTGGAGCAGATCGACCAACTTCTCCACCCGCCCCTCGCGATCGTAGAGCTGCTCGAGGATGTCCAGGGCCTCCTCGTCGATCGGGTCGAGCGCGTAGATCTCCTCCCACAGGCGCTCGGCCTCCTCGGGCTGGCCAGGGAGGCGGCTCCAGGCGAGGCGCGCCGCCTGCCGCAGCGACTCGAGCCGGAAGAGCTCGTTGTTCGGCACCAGCGAGGCGCGATGCTCGTAGGCGCGGACCAGCCCGAGCCAGTCCTGCTGCTGGAGGTAGATCGTCTCCAGCATCTTCATCGCCGACTCGCTCTTCGGATCGAACTCGAGCGCCTTCAGGTAGGAGGCCGCTGCCTCGCCCACCTGGTCGAGGTGGTTGAGCTGGAGCTGGCCGCGCCGGCTGTAGAGATCGACGGGGCGGTAGGCGCGCCCGCCGTCCTGCTCGACGTAGGCGATCGCCGCGCTGTAGAGCCACATCAGATCGTCGAAGCGGTCGCGGTCGTAGAGGAACGCCTCGTAGCAGGTGAAGGCGTCGCGGTTCGCCGGATCGAGCTCGAAGGCGGCGCGCAGGAGCTCGGCGGCCGCGTCGGACTGGCCCTCCGCGGCGAAGAGCTCGCCCGCCCGCAGGCAGAGCGCCGACTTGTCGGCCGGCGCGCTCTCCAGCGCGGCGCGGAGCTTCAGCACCCGCGCGAGCTCGAGCTGCCGGCCCGCCGCACCGTAGAGCCGCTCCAGCGCCCAGAGCGCCTCGACGCTCTCCGGCTGCACCCGCAGCGCCTCCTCCAGGCGCGCCGCCGCCTCCGCGGGGCGCCCGCTCTCCTCGAGGTTTCGCGCGACGTCGAGGAGGATCTCGGCCTGGCGGGACGGCTCGGTGACGACGGCGAGCTCCTGCTGGAGGACCCGCGCCAGCGCCGCGCTGTCACCCGCCGCGCGGTGGATCCGCTGCAGCGCTCGGAGCGCCGGCTGGTGACCCGGCATCTCCGCGACGACCTGCTCGTACTGCCCCGCGGCCTGATCGCTCTGCCCGAGCGACTCGAGGAGCCGGCCCAGCTCGTAGCCGCGGTCGGCCCGCTCGAGGGGGCTGGCGGAGAGCTCGACCAGCCGCGCCTGCACCTCGCAGAGCGTCTCGACGTCGCGGAGCTCGCCGAGCACCCGCGCGAGCTGCTCGAGGGTGGGGACGCTCGGCGGCAGCGCCCCGAGCACCTCGACCAGCACCTCCAGCCGGCCGGCGACGCGGGCCACGCGCTCCAGCTCGCTCGCGGCCTCGGGCCGCGGCACCGCGGCCTGAGCCGCCTCGACGTACGCGCGCAGCACCTCCTCGGGGCCGTGGCCGAGCGCCTCCCCGGCGCGGGCGAGCTCGAGGAGCGCTGCGCCGAGCGCGGCCGGGTCGGTCTCGGAGGCGACCAGGCGCTGCAGCCAGGAGAGGAGGCCAGGGAGATCGTCTCGCCGCCGGCAGAGCTCCGCCAGCGCACGGAGCGGCTCGAGCGCCTGCGGGTCGAGCTCCACCGCGCGCGCGTAGGCCTCCTGCGCCGCCGCCAGCTCGCCGCGCTGCTGCGTCAGGCGACCGAGGTGCCGGTACGCCTCGGCTGCCCGCGCCGGCTGGTCGTGGAGCGAGTTGGCGAGCTGCACGGCCCAGCGCGCCGCGACCTCCTCCTGGCCGCCGGCCTCCGCCAGCGCCACCAGCTCGCCGAGGATCGCGGGGTCGTCGGGCGCGAGCTCGCGCGCCTGCATCAGCAGCGCGACCGCGGCGACGGGGTCCTCGCAGAGCGTCGCCTGCTCGCGCAGGCAGGCGGCCCGCGTCGCCGGCGCCCGCAGCGTCGCCTGCTGCTGCTGCAGCAGCGTGCGCAGCTCCTCCTTGCGGCCGCTCTCCCGGTAGATCGTCGCCAGCAGCCCCGTGGCGAGCGGGTCCTCCGCCGCGGCCCGCAGCGCCTCACCGGCTGCGGCCTCGGCCGGGCCGAGCTGCTCGAGCTTCAGGTGGAGCGCCGCGACGGCGCCGAAGAGCAGCGAGGAGAGCGCCTGGTCCGCGGTCGCGTCGGCCTCGCGGCTGTAGGCCTCGATCAGCCGCGACTCGGAGCCGAGCGCCCGGTAGAGGCGCTGCAGGTCGCCCTGCCCCAGGGGATCGGGGAGGTGACCCAGCCCCTCGCGGCGCAGGCTCGCGGCCAGCGCGCGGTCCTTCAGGTGCGCCTCGGCGACCAGCGCCGCCTTGTGCAGGAGCACGCCCTTGAGGTCCGGGTACGCGCTCGCCTGCTCCTCGTACTGGCCGCAGAGGTCGGTCAGCATTCCGTGCCGCAGGCGGTGCTCCTCGAGGGCCCGCCCGGTGTGCGGGTCGGCCGGGTTCTCCTCGAAGTTGCGCTGGAGGAGCGTGGTCACCTGATCCCGCGTGCCCGGCTGCAGCCGCAGCAGCTGCGCCGCGCGCAGGCGGTAGACCCTGGCGAAGGGCGGCACGCGGCACGACTCGGCGAGCGCCAGGTACGAGCGCGCCAGCGCGCCCGCGTCGTGCGCCCGCGCCGCCAGCTCGCGCCGCGCGGTGAACAGCATCACCTCCCCCCAGGTGACCACCGAGGGGAGCTGCGGGCTGGTGACGTCCACCTCCTCGGCCGGCGGGTCGACTCGCAGCAGCAGCGCCGCCGCCTCCTCGAGGCGGCCGAGGTCGTTCTGCAGCCGGGCCAGGTCGAAGGCCACCGCGCGCGCCTCGACGCCCTTCGCGTCGTGGCGCGAGAGGAGCGCGAGCTTCTGCTCGAGGAGCCGCGCGCGCTCGGCGGGGCGCGGCTCGCAGGCGGAGAGCTCGAGGAGTAGCTCGAGGACGTAGGGGTCGTCCTCCTGGGCCGCGCCGGCCTGCCTGAGGAGCACGGCCGCCGAGTCCGCCTGCTGCAGCCGGTCCCAGAGCGTCGCCGCGACGACCGCGGCGGTCGCCGGCGCGGGCGCCGCGGCCGCGAGCTCGAGGAGCCCCTCGCTGTCACCGGCGACGGCGAGCGCGAGCTCGGCGAGGGCCGCGAGCTGCGGCTCCACCTCGCCGCCGCGCGCCCGCTGCCAGTTCTTCGTGGCGCCAGCGGCGTCGCCGAGCCAGAGCAGGCGGAGGAGGGCCGCCTCGAGGAGGAGCGGCTGGGCGACGCTGGAGAGCCCCGTGGTGCCGGCGAGCTCCTCGAGGAGCTGCGCGGCGCCCGCGGCGTCGCTCTGCTCGAGGAGCAGCTGGCGCCTGAGCTCGATCGCCTGCGGGTAGGCCGGCTCCGCGCGGCTCAGCCAGCGCGCCGCGGCGGCGGCGTCGCCGGCCACGTCCCAGTGGAGCAGCGCGAGGCGGCAGGCCAGCGCCCCCGCGCGCTCCGGCTCGGTCGCTGCCTCGAGCTCCACCTCGAGCTGCGCGAAGAGCCTCTCCCAGGCGGGCCTATCCATGACACCCCCGCATCAGCGCAGCGCGAGCACGAGGATAGCGAGCGCCGCGAGGAGCAGCCCGATCGCCGCGCCCCAGAGGAGGCGCGTGCGGGCGCTGGTGCGGCGCGGGTGCCTCTGCCGGCGGGGTGGCCGCGGCGGGCGAGCGCTCGCGGGCACCCCGGCCGGGGTGCCCTCGCTGCGGGCCGAGCGGCTGGCCAGGCAGGCAGCGACGACGGCCTGGTCCTTGCGGTAGTCGGCCGGGAAGAGCCCGCGGACGAGCTCGCCGAGCTCGGTCGGGGAGAACTGGTAGGCGTGGAGGAGCCGCGCCAGGTCGGCGGCGAGCTCGGCGGCGTCCTGGTAGCGCGCCGAGGGCTCGCGCTCGAGGGCCTTCATCACCACCGCGTCGACCTCGGGCGGCACGCGGGGGTTGAAGGTGGAGGGCGGCTTCACCGAGGCGCTCCGCACCATCTCCATCAGCACGAACTCGCTCTCGTCGCGGAAGAGCCGCTCGCAGGTCAGCATCTCGTGGAGGACGATCCCCGCGGAGAAGATGTCGGTGCGGTGGTCGAGGGGCAGCCCGCGGATCTGCTCGGGCGACATGTAGCTGAACTTGCCCTTCAGCACCCCGATCTCGCTGGTCACCTGCACGACCGCCTGGGCGATGCCGAAGTCGATCACCTTCACGTCCCCCTCGTAGGAGACGCGGACGTTCGAGGGGCTGACGTCGCGGTTGACGATGTTGAGCGGCTTGCCGCTGGGGCCCTGCAGCCCGTGCGCGTAGGCGAGCGCGCCGGCCAGCACCTGTCCGACGTGGAGCGCGTGAGGGATGGGGACGCGTCGGCCGGTCTCCTGGCAGCGGCGGAGGATGTGGTTGAGGTCCTTGCCGCCGAGGTACTCCATGGTGATGAAGTAGCGGCCGTCGACGCTCCCCACGTCGAGGGTGCGCACGATGCCGGGGTGGGTCAGCATCATCGCCAGCTTGCCCTCGCGGATGAACATCTCCACGAAGCGGCTCTCCTTGGCCAGGCTGGCGCGCATGCACTTGACGGCGAGGAGCTCGGCGGGCACGCCGGAGACGGCGCGGGCACGGTAGACCTCGGCCATGCCGCCACGGGCGATGCGGCCCTGGAGGAGGTACTTGCCAAAGGGGACGGTCTCCTCGGGCGAGCCGGCGTCGAAGCCGTCGTCGGTACGGCGGCCTCCTCCTCCCGGCCCGCGCTCGGAGGTCTCGCCCTGGGCGGAGCTCATCGTGGGGCATTATAGCTGTTTGCCGCCCTGGTCACACCTTCGCACCTCGGGGCACCTCGGGGCACCTCGGGGCTCCGGACGGCGCACCCTGGTGGCGCACCTCGGGGGGCCGGCGAGCCTCGAGGGCTGCTGTGCAGTTTTTCATGGCCGCGACTCCGATGGGCATTGCCTGTCTTCGCGGGACCCTGCCTGACCACGACGCCGCGGCCCGATCCCGGAACACCGCCGGACGACACGGATCTCGACGGGAGGCGGGACGGCACAGGCCGTGCAAAAGCAGCCTGGTGAAGACCGAAACGAAGACACCTCGAAAGGAACGAACCATGAACACCATGAACACCACGAACACCAAGCGCACCCTCATCGCCTCGCTCGCGGTCGCCCTCACCTGTCTCGGCGCCCACGCCGAGGCCAAGCGGCAGCCGGTCTCCAGCGTCCGGCCGCAGCCGATCTCGAGCGTCAAGCCCCAGCAGCCCATCTCGAGCGTCAAGCCCCAGCAGCCCATCTCCAGCGTCAAGCCCCAGCAGCCCATCTCCAGCGGCAAGCCCCAGCAGCCGGTCTCCAGCGTCAAGCCCCAGCAGCCCGTCTCCAGCGTCAAGCCGCAGCAGCCCGTCTCCAGCGTGAAGCCCAGCCCGACCACCGCCTATCAGCCCGTCTCCAGCGTGAAGCCCAGCCCGACCACCGCCTATCAGCCCGTCTCCAGCGTGAAGCCCCAGCCGGCTGACCAGCCGATCTCGAGCGTCAGGCCGCAGCCCGCGGACAAGCGCATCTCCAGCGTGCGGCCTCAGCCGACCACCGGCGGCAAGCACGGCAAGAAGGGCAAGCCCGTCTCCAGCGTGAAGCCGTCCGGCGTCGGCCAGCCGGTCTCCAGCGCGATGCCCGTCACCCTCGACCAGCCCATCTCGAGCGCCCGGCCCCTGCAGCCGATCTCGAGCGTGAAGCCGCAGCCGGCCACCAAGCACGGCAAGAAGTCGAAGCCGGTCTCCAGCGTCCGCCCGCAGCAGCCCGTCTCCAGCGTCCGCCCGCAGTAGCTGCGAGCTGACCCTTGTCGCGGCCCGTCGTGAAGCGCGCTGACTCGACCACCCACCTGAGGCCAGAGATGCCGACTCGACGACTGCTCCGCGCCCTCTCCCTCCTCTGCCTCGCGCTCCTGCTGGCCGTCGCCGGGGGAGCGCAGGCCCGCCCTCCCCGGCCGCCCTCGCCTGCGACGAGCCCGGACTACCGGCCGCTCCTCCGTGGCGGCACGGCGATCGTCTACCGCCACCGCGAGAAGCCCGTCGTCGCCAAGCTGATCGCGAAGCAGGCGCTGCCGCCCGAGCAGTGGATCAGCTACCCGGCCTGGCTGGCCGAGCGCCACGGCAAGCTCAGCGCTCGCGACCGCGCGCTGGTCGCGCGCGAGACCCTGCGCGCCTACCTGACGCTGAAGCAGGACCCCGCGCTGCGCGACCTGCTGCCGCGCACCTGGTCGCCGGCGCCGGGGCGCGTCGACCAGCGCTGGGCCATGGGCCGGGACTGGGACCACCTCTCGGCGGCGGCGCAGCATACGGCGATGGCCGAGATGGTGGTGGTGACCGGGCGCGCGCAGAAGCTCCTGCCAGGGATGCTCGTCGACCAGGGCGTCTACAACTTCAAGTTCGACCGCGCGGGGCACGTCAGGGCGTGGTTCGAT
>JAKLHH010000260.1 GCA_022710245.1 Myxococcota bacterium | reverse complement strand
CTGGACGCTCGGACCCTGGACGCTCGGACCCTGGACGCTCGGACCCTGGACGCTCGGACCCTGGACGCTCGGACCCTGGACGTGATCGCCGTGGTGTCATCATGCTCGCCTCAGGGGTACTCGTAGGGGCCCACGTCGACGAGCGTCTGCACGCGCGGCGCGTTCGTGATGTCGATCGTCGAGAGCCCGGTCACGTACGAGGCCTTGCCGGCGTTGATGCAGGGGGAGCCGGGCTTGAGGCTGAGGTCGTAGGGGCCGGTGAACGCCGGGCTCGAGGCGAAGTTGCCGACGCCACCCGAGGTCCAGCCCTGCACGTCGCAGTAGTTGAAGCCGCAGCCATCGACCTGTGCGGGCGTGTTGCCCCAGATGATGGAGTTCGCCAGCTCGACCGGCGTGGGTCCCTTGCAGATCACCCCGGCCGCGAAGCCGCCGACGTTCACCTGATTGTTCGCGACCGTGTTGTTCACGAACGTGACGGCCCCGACGCCGTTCAGCAGCACGCCCGGGAGCCCGGAGACCACGGTGAGCCCGTTCGCGGACACCACGTTGTTGACCATCTCGAGCGTGCCACCGGTGATCGAGAGGCCACCGACATGGTTGCCGACGATGTAGCTGCGGTGCAGGGTGAGCTTGCACCCCTTCGCTTCGATCCCGAGGTAGCCATCGTGGACCTCGGTCTCGAAGAGACCGAGCTTGGGGGGGACGCAGGGGGTGCCGGTGCAGCCGCAGGTCACCAGGGCGACCCCTTGCGTGAGGCCAAACACGCTCAGCTGCTGCAGGCGGAGCTCCCCCCCGCGGACCTGGAAGGCGTTGCTGGTGACGAAGGATATCAACGTATTGGCGCCCGCCGGAGCGTCTCCCACCAGGGTGATGCTCTGCCCGGGATCGACGGTGACCGTGTCCTTGGTGACGCTCCCGGCGGGGATCAGGAGGTGCGTCTTGCCGCTCGCGATGGCCGCGGCGACGGCCGGCGCCACCGAGCCGGGCGAGCCCGCCGGCCAGCTCATCACCGAGACCTTGGAGGGATCGATGCAGACCCCCAGGCCCTGCGGCTCGAGGTGTGCGGCGGTCCGATCGCAGACGCTCGTGGTCACGCACTGATCGCGCGAGGTGCACGCGGCGAGGCACGCGGTCCCCGCGGCGTTGCACTTGTAGCCCCCGCACGAGGTCGGCTTCGCCGCGCAGAGGTGGCCCGCGTCGCAGGTGTAGTCGGTCCGCACGCTGCTGCCGCTCGCCGAGGGCAGGCAGGTCGTGGCCTTGCAGACCTTGCCCGCCGCCGCGTAGGCGCAGGCGCCCTTGCCGTCGCAGGTCCCCCCGCCGCAGGCTGCGTCGCCTGGGCACTGGCCGGCCGGCGCGGGGCCGGCGGGGATCGGCGTGCACTTGCCCGGTGTGATCGCGCAGCTCAGGCACGGGCCGCAGCTCGCCTTCTCGCAGCAGAGGCCCTCGGTGCAGAAGCCGCTGATGCACTCGCTGCCAGCGCCGCAGGAGGCGCCGCCTGGCTTCTTGAGGTCGGGCCACATCTTGAGGTCGGGCCACATCTTCACGTCGGGCCACGCCTTCACGTCGGGCGACGCCTTCGCCTCTTGCGAGCGGGCGTCGCTGGCGAGATCGGCGGGCCCAGCCTCGCGACCGGCGTCGGCCGCTCCGGCCTCCCGGCCTGCCGCATCGACGCGCGGGGTGTCCGCTGCCGAGCCGTCGCGGCAGCCGCCGCTGCCACACTGCGGGGGCGCGGGGCTCTCGGCCGCGCAGCCGCCGGCGAGGACGGCCGCCAGGATCATCGAGGACAAGCAGCGCTCCAGCCTCATCACAGACCTCCTCGGACACCCGACCCCACGGCCCAGGCCCGCGCCTGGCGGAGTCACATCGTGCGCTGTCTTCAGGGTGCGCCGCGGGGTGCCCGACCGCGACGCGCGCACACTATCCACACGGGCCCGGTCTCGTTCAAGCCGAAAACGACGCTGACCGCAGCCCTGCTCACACCAGAGTTCTCGGACGAGACCGGCGGCCCGGTCTCGTTCAAGCCGACAACGACGCTGACCGCAGCCCTGCTCACACCAGAGTTCTCGGACGAGACCGGCGGGAGTTGCGTCTTTTTTTGGGACAGCCTCCGGCAGGTCAGGAGCAACTCCTCGACGATCACGCCGCGCGCCGCGCCATGGGACAGGCGGAGACCTCTCGAAGATGCCGTGCCCTCAGCGTCCGGGCGACGTGCACTCGGCCGTGATCGAGCTCAGATGCCGAAATCATCGAGCGCAAGGTTGGCGGTGGGACCGGAGACCCACCCCCGAAGCTTGCGCGAATTCGCGCAAGATTGTTGGGGGGACCCCAGATCTGCCCTCTGTCATTGCGCGAATTCGCGCAAGGTTGGCGGTGGGACCGGAGACCCGCCCCCTGACCTTGCCCTCGAGGGCAAGATGGCGGGCCGGGAGGATCGGCCCACCCCCTGACCTTGCTCGCCGAGGGCAAAGATGCTCTCGAGGGTTGGTCAGGCCGCCCGGCTGCCGGACCCATGCAAGGTCCGCGGGCCGTCAGGCCGCCCGGCTGCCGGACCCATGCAAGGTCCGCGGGCCGTCAGGCCACCCGGTGGCCGGATCCGTGCGTGGTCTACGAGGGCCGCTCAGGGGACCCGGTAGCCGAACCCGTGCACGGTGAGGATCACCTGGGGCTTGCTCGGGTTGTCCTCGACCTGTCGCCGCAGGTTGTAGATGTGCGAGGTGAGGCGCGACTCGGTCGCCTCGGGGTCATCGGCGTAGAGGAGATCGAGGAGGTCGGACTTGCGCTGTGGCTCGCCGCGGTGGGCGCAGAGGAAGGCGAGGAGGCGGTACTCGGTCTGCGTCAGCGGCAGGGCCTTCCCGCCCTTGCGCACCTCGCGCTGCCGCGTGTCCACCTCGACGGCGCCGGCCGGGCCGACGCGGAAGACCTGGTGTCCGAAGGCCTTGAGCTGCGCGGTCACCCAGCTCTCGAGCTCGCGCAGGCTGATGGTCTTCTCCAGGTACCCGGTGGCGCCGAACTCGAGGCCCTGCACCTTCTCCAGCGGGTCCACCTTGTAGGCCGAGAGCATGATGATGGGGCCGTGGTGGTGCTCGCGGAGCTTGCGGCAGGCGAGGTAGCCCGCCTCGTCGCCCTCGCGATCGAAGCGGACGTCGAGGAGGATGCAGCCGGGGCGCGTGCGCCGCGCGGCGTCGATGCCGCCCGCGGTGTCGTGCGCGGTGAAGACCTCGTAGCCGCGGCTCTCGAAGTAGTCCCGCCAGATCTTCGTCGTCTCCACGTCGTCGTCGATGATCAGCAGACGCTCCATGGGCGCTCCAGTCGTTGCTCCAGCCTAGCTCGCTCCCGGCTCGCCCGGTCCGACGAGCGGGAGGGCGAGGCAGAAGACGCAGCCGCGCTCGGACGGCTCCAGGGTCAGCTCGCCGCCGTGCGCGCGGGCGATGTCGCGGGCGAACGCGAGGCCGAGCCCGAACCCGCTATGGGTCGTCGTGCCCGGCGCGCGGCCGCGAAAGAACGGCTCGAAGAGACGGGCGCGCTCCTCCTCGGGGATGCCCGGCCCCTGGTCGCGGACCAGGAGGCGCGCCTGCTCGCCGCGGGCCTCGCTCACCACCTCGATGGGCCCGGCGTCGGCCGCGTACTTCAGCGCGTTGTCGAGCAGGTTGCGGACCGCGAGGGTCAGGTAGAAGGGGTCGTGGCGGACGGGCAGGGCGCGCTCGGCGGGCCGCGCCGTGAGGACCGCGCCGCCCGGCTCCTGGGCGAGCTCCAGGGTGAGCTTCGCCGCCAGCTCGCGCAGGTCGCCCTCCTGCAGGGTGAGCTGCAGGCCGGCCTGCATCCGGGACTGATCGAGGAGCTGCTCGACGAGGCGGGCGAGCTGCCGGCTGTCGTCGCCGATGGCCCGCGCGTACTCGCCGAGCTTGCCGCGCTCGAGGGTGGCCGGCTCCACCAGCATCTCGGCGCGGTGCGCGAGGCGAGCGAGCGGCTTGCGCAGCTCGTGCGAGGCGAGGCGGACGAACTGCCGCTGCTGGCCGACCACGCCCTGCTCCTTCGCGACCGCGACCCGCTCGCGATCCACCGCGGCGCGCTCCCGCGCCACCGCGGCGCGCTCCCGCGCCACGGCGCGCATCAGGCGGAGGCCGGCGTAGATGCCGAAGAGGAGCGTGAGCCCGACGACGGCGAGGAGCCACGGCTCGCTCCACCAGGGCCGCACCACGCGGAAGCGGTGCACGGCCGGCGTCGGATCGATGTTCATGTCGAGGTCCATGGCGCGGACCTCGAAGCTGTGCGCGCCCGCCGGGAGGCGGCCGAGGAGGGCGCGCGGGTCGCGGGCGAAGGCCGACCAGGGGCCGGCGTCCACGCGGTACGAGTAGAGGAGGTCGGCGGTCTCCGTGTCCTTGAGCACGTCCTGGCCGGCGAAGCTGATCACCGCCTCCTCGCCGTACACGACGGTGGACGCCGCGCGCGGGGCGCGACCGCGGATCGGCGCGCCCAGCTGCGTGTCCGGCGGATCGCGATCGGGGCGGTAGCGGCTGAGGCCGCCTCCCAGCGTGGAGAAGAGCAGCGCGCCGTCGGGCGCCACGTCGACGTCGCTCACCGTGTCGGAGCTGAGGCCGTCGCGCGTGCTGAAGCCGGTCCAGATCCCCTCGCGCAGCCGGCGGACGCCCTGCCCGCGGACCAGGAACCAGAGGCTGCCGTCGGGGGTGGCGACGACGGAGCGGGCGTAGACCCCAGGCGGGATCCACGGGCTCGCGGGCGCCGGCGCCCAGCGCTCGTTCTCCAGGCGCGAGATCCCCTCGAGCCCGGAGGCCCAGAGCTGGCCGCGACCGTCGATGGCGAGCCCGAGGATGCGGTCGCCGCGAGACTCGGCCGGGCCCGGGAGCACGGCCCAGCGCTCGCCCTCGAGCCGCGCGGCGCCCGCGTCGGTGGCCGCCCAGAGGCGCCCGCCCTCGTCGACGAGCAGGTCGTTCACCGCCGAGGACGGCAGCCCGTCGGCGGCGGTGTAGGCGCGCCAGCGCTCGCCGCGATCGGTGACGCTGACGCCGCCCGCGGTGGCGAGCCAGACGCGGCCTCCCCGGTCCTCGACCAGGTGCCGCACGTTGCCGTGGATCGGCCCGCGGTCCGCGCCCTGACCGCCGGCGAGCTGGTGCCAGACGCCGCGCCTGGAGATCCGCACGCCGCCGCGGGTCGCGACCCAGAGCGCCCCGTCGCGCGCCTCGAGGAGGTGGCTCACCCGATCCATCGCGAGCTCGCCCGCGCGCTGCGTCGACCAGCGCCCCTGCCGCAGCACCGCCAGCCCCTCGTTGGTGCCGGCCCAGAGGCTGCCGTCGCGCGAGACCAGGAGCCCGCCGGTGAGGCTCTCGCTGGGCAGCCCCTCGGCCTCGCCGATCCGCTCCCAGCGCGAGGGCGCGTGGCGGGACGCGCCGCCGCCGAGGGTGCCGAACCAGAGCGCGCCGTCGCGGGTCTCGGTGACGCTGGAGAGCTGATCGCTCGCGAGGCCATCCTGCCGGTTCAGGCTCTGCCAGGCGCGGCCGTCCCAGCGCGAGACCCCGGCCGAGGTGGTGACCCAGAGAGCACCGGCGCGATCTTCGAGGAGCGCGCTGACGCGGTTGCCCGCGAGGCCGCTGGTGGTGTCGTGCACGCGCCACTGGTACCCCGCAGGCGTGCGCCGGCCCTGCAGCACGCCGGCCCCCTTGGTGGCGACCCAGAGCTCGCCGCTCCTCGCCTCGAGGACCGTGTGCACGTGGAAGGGCCGGCGGGTGGGGGCGTCGATGGCCACGCTCCGCCAGCGCGCGCCCTCCAGCCAGAGCATGCGGGCCGCCTCGAAGGTGCCGCAGGCGATGGCCCCCGAGCGGAGCTGGCTGCAGCGCGCGACCTCGCCGCGGCCGAGCCCGTCCGCGGGCCCGAGCGTGCGCCAGCGCGCCCCCTCGAGGCGCGCCAGCCCACCGCCCGCCGGCGTGGCCCAGACGCGCCCCGCGCGATCGATGAGGAGGGCGGTCACCTCGTCCGAGGGCAGGCCCTGGCGCGTCGTGTGCCAGGTCCAGCGCCCGGCGCGGAGCTGACCCACGCCGGCCCCGCGCGTCGCCGCCCAGAGGGTGCCGTCGGCGGACTCCTCGAGATCCATCACCTCCAGCCGCGCGGCCGCGCCCGGCAGGGGGAAGATCTCGTAGCGGCAGCGCCGCGGCTCGTAGCGGGTGATCCCGCCGAGGGTGGCGAACCAGAGACCGCCGTCGCGAGTCTCGAGGACGTCGCGAACGATGTTGTGTGCGAGACCGTCCGCGGTGGTGAAGGTGCGGAAGTGCCAGAGGGGCTTCGCGTGGGCGTCGTGCTCGAGCACCCCGCCCATGCCCACGCCCACGCCCGCGCCAACGCCGAGCAGCATCACGACGGCGTGGACGAGGGCGGGGACTCGGGGCAGGGGGCGCACGCCGTGAGTCTACCGCACCGGGCTCGCGCGTTGCCATCACGCCCGGATGCACGCGGACCTCCCGCGTCGAGATCACGCTGCGCGCGCTACGACAGCCTTCCGCGGGAGGCAAGGGCCGGCGAGGCGGTCGAGGCACGGCGGGCTGCGATCGAGGTGGCTGGAGGTCGCCTCGCACCCAGACAGCTCGCGTCGCTCCTCGGCATCAGCACGCGCCGGCTGCACAGCATGACGGCCCCGCCGTCCCGCCCAGCGCTCGTCGATGCGATCGATCGCCGCCAGCTCCACCTGTTGCAGCAGCTCGGCGGGTGGCGGCGCTTTGCCCGAGCTTCCTCGCCCAGCGCGAGCGCTGAGGCGCCCAGCACTCGCGACGTGCGGGAGCCCACCATTGCCGTCGCTGTGCCGTCGATGGGGCACCTGGATTCGCAGGCTTGCGTGGCGTGGCGAGGAACCGTCGGGGCTCGGCAGACGCGCGGAGTGTCAGGACCGGTGGGTCTGAGATTCAGACGGGGCGGTCCTGACACTCCTGACGTGCAGGAACCCATCATCGCCGTCGCTGTGCCGTCGATGGGGCACCAGGATTCGCAGGTTTGCGTGGCGTGACGAGGAACCGTCGGGTCTCGACGGCGCGCGGAGTGTCAGGACCGGTGGGTCTGAGATTCAGACGGGGCGGTCCTGACACTCAGGGCTTGGTCGTCGACGGTCGTCCTCACAGCGAAACCTCACGACTCACGACCGCAGCCTTCATGGCCCCGCCCGCCCCTCGTCGCCCGCAGCGGGCACCGACGGTGGCGGTCCGCACGGATCTCGCCCGCGAGGACGCGAGGGGTGGGGAGGCCCGCGAGCGGGGGTCCCCGCACGACGTCGCTCTTGTTTAAGGCGGATACATTCAAGCGTTAGGAATCAGCGCCGACTCTGGCGCTGGCGTCAGCGCCGCAGGCACGTCGGACCTGCGCCGCAGGCACGTCGAACCTGCGCCGCAGGCACGTCGAACCTGCGCCGCAGGCACGTCGGACCTGCGCCGCAGGCACGTCGAACCTGCGCCGCAGGCACGTCGGACCTGCGCCGCAGGCACGCCGGACCTGCGCCGCAGGCACGCCGGACCTGCGCCGCAGGCACACCGGACCTGCGCCGCAGGCACGTCGAACCTTCGCCGCAGGCACGCCGGACCTGCGCCGCCCGGGCCCGGCTGCGCCGGCGCCTCGCCCACTCCATCGGGGAGCTTGTGGGGGGCTCGTCGAGGGCTCGAGGCTCCTCGACAGCCTGCTCGCGTTTGTGGTCTCGGCGCCTGTCTTCCCGCGACGAGGCTCAGTGCAGAGGCGCCTGCGCGCGAGAGGTGCGCCGAGGAGAAGCAGACGCGTCTGCGCGCTTGGGGCTCCCCGATGGACTGGGCGAGGCGGGGCCCGGGCTCGTGCGGGTGAGGCTGACGCCAGCACGCCGCGGCCAATGGCAATCACTCGCTGAGAAGCGAGCGAGGGGCGAGGCGAAGGCGCGAGGGCGCGAGGGCGAAGGCGCGAGGGCGCGAGGGCGAAGGCGCCAAGGCGCGAGGGCGCGAGGGCGAAGGCGCGAGGGCGCGAGGGCGAGGGCGCGATGGCGAAGGCGCGAAGGCGCGAAGGCGCGAAGGCGCGAAGGCGCGAGGGCGAGGGCGAAGGCGAGGAGGGTCAGAGCGGGCGACGCAGAGGCAGGAGGCTCACTCCAGATACGTCGAGTAGATGTCCGCGTTGGCGCCCGTCGTGAGCGCCCCGGCCAGGCCCGTGCGGTTGTCGACCCACACCACCGTGGCCCGCCCCGCGCTGGCCCAGACGAGCGGGCTGCGCGCGTCGGCGGCGCCGGCGGGCAGGCCCTCGTTCATGCGCCAGTCGGGGACGTTCCAGGTCACCCCGTTGTCGAGCGAGACGCTGAAGTAGATGTCGCGCTTGGCGCCGTTGCGGTAGTCCTCCCAGGCGACGTAGACGTTGCTGTTGTTCGGCGAGACCGCGATCGAGGGGCTGAAGGACGCGTGGCTGCCCGCGGTGTCCTGGTCCACCCGATGCGCGACCACGCCCCACGTCGTGCCGCCGTCGTCGGAGTGGTTGGTGTAGATGTCCTGCTGCCCGCGCGAGGTGTCCTCCCAGGCGACGAAGACACGCCCGCCCGGCCGGATCGCGACGACCGGGCTG
>JAKLHH010000026.1 GCA_022710245.1 Myxococcota bacterium | reverse complement strand
CTCTACTGCTGGGAACGGGCGTGGCACGGGTGGTATTCCGCGTCACGGCAGGGGCGGAGTAGGGTGGTGGAGCACCAGGTCGGCAGGGTGGGAGCACCGGTGCGCAGTCGGGCTCGCCATCGCGGGCGTCGGCTCGGCACAGCACTGGGCACCGCACTGGCCGGCGGTGCGGTGCCGCGAGTGGGTGTGCAATCGCGGGGTGCAGGCTTGAGACCTGCCCCTCGAGATTGCTCACTTCTGTGCAATCGCGGCCTGCAGTCTTCGGACCTGCCGCCGAGATTGCGCAGACTTGTGCAATCGCGGCCTGCAGGCTTGAGACCTGGCCCCCAAGATTGCACGGGGCGAGCCGCCACCTCCGTCGAGCCGAAGATGGCGCCGACCACGATCGGGTCAGGGGGGCTACCGCGGCTTGAAGTGGAACGGGTAGACCAGCTCCGCGGCGTTGCCCGCCGGGAACTCCCAGCGCCGCACCACCGAGAGGGCACACTGGCCGACGCGAGGGTCGGTGAGGGTGTCGGTGTCCAGGCTGGCGCTCGCCACATGGCCGCTCCTGTCGATCTGTACGCGGATGGTGAGCCGGCCGGACAGGGTCGGATCGTTCTTCAGCCGCCGCTCGTAGCAGCCCTGGATCTGCACCGTGCGCTGGACGAAGAGCTCGTGCACCCCTGGCGGCAGCACCGGGCGCGGGGCCGGTCGCGGTAGCAGGTCGACCGCGAGCCGGCCCGGCGAGAGCTGGATCTCGACCCACTGCCGCCGCACCAGCTTGCCGCCGCGCCAGAGCTCCACCAGGTGGCGCCCGAGGCCGCCGCGCAGCTTGAGGTTCGTGCTGCCCACCCCGCGCGAGTCGAAGACCACGTCCGCGCCGTCGGGGAGGCTCTCCAGCGCGAGGAGCCCCGTCCCCGCCATCACCCGCTGGAAGCTGGTCCAGGGGAGCAGGTTGAGCTGGGCGAGGAGCGCCGTCGCGTCCTGCTTCGGCGCCGCGGTCACGGACGGCCGCTGCTTGCCGCCGCGGCGGACGAGCAGCGAGGACCCGGCCGCGACCTCCACGGGAGCCCAGCCGCGGTCGTCCGGCTCCACGCGCACCCGCCCCTCCTGCACCGTCACCTCGACGGTGGCGGGGGTGGTGGCGACGCTGAACTGGGTGCCGGTCACGCTGACCCGGACCCCGCCCGAGAGCACGGCGAAGCTCTGCCCCGGCCGGCGGTGCTGGACCTTGAAGGTGAGGCGGCCCTGCTGCAGCGCGAGCTCCTGGCGGACGCTGCGTAGCACGCGGAGCTCGAGCTCGCTCTCGTCGCCGAGGAGGACGCCGGTCCCCTCCGACCACTGCAGCGCGACGCGGCTGCCCGTCCCGGTGATCACGCGCTCGCCCTGCAGCAGGGGGCGGCTCGCCACCAGGTCGCTCGCCTGGCCCTTCGAGGAGACCACGCTCACCTCGCCGCGAGCGAGGGTGACGACCGCGGCGAGCTCCTCGTCGATGATGGGGTCGGGCGGCAGCTGCGTCTTGCCGGCGCTGGCGACGGGGGGCTGCGGGCGCTCGCGGCCGGTGCCGCGCCCGACCAGCAGACCGACGACGACCCCGACCAGGGCGGCCGCGCTCATCCCGGCGATCAGCGGCGCCCAGCCGAGGTGCCGCCGCCGCGCGGGGGTCTCCTCGGCGCGGCTCAGCTTCCACTGCACCTGCGCCTCGATCTGCCGCCAGGGCAGGTCGGGCGCGGGCTCGGCGCCGAGCTCGCGGCAGAGCGCTGCGGTCTTCTGCAGGCGCTCGAGCGCCTCGGCGCACCCCGGGCAGCGCGCGAGGTGCTCGCGCAGGCGGTCGGCGGCGCGCGGGCCGAGCGCTCCCGAGAGGAGCGCGACCAGGCGGGGGCCGTTGCGCTTGCAGGGGCGGCTCATGCGGGCCTCCCCTCTGCGCCGGGGCGCTTCGCGTAGAGCTCGCTCTCCAGGACCTTCGCGTAGAACTCCTTGCGCGCATAGTGGAGGCGCGTGCGCACGGTCAGCACGTTGGAGCCCACCACCTCCCCGATCTCCTTCGCCTCCAGGCCCACGATCTCGTGCAGGATGAAGACGACACGCTTCTTCGGCGCGATGGTCTCGAGGATGTCGTAGACGAGCCGGGCGCTCTCGCGGCGCTCCAGCTCGCGGAGCGGGGTCTCGTGGTGGGGCACGTCGTCCTCGGGGGCCGCGTGGCCCTCGGGGCGCCGCTGCTGCCGGCGGATCTTCTGCAGCGCGACGTTCACGCAGACGCGGTAGAGCCAGGTGGTGATCTTCGCCTCGCCCTTGAACTTCTCGATGGAGCGGAAGACCTCGACGAAGACGTCCTGGACCACGTCCTCGAGGTCGGCGTCCGGACCGAGCACCTTGTGGACGGTGCGGGCGACCTCCTGCCGGTAGCGCCGGTAGAAGTCGGCCTGGGCGGACCGCTCGCCTTGCTGACAGAGGACGATCAGCTCGCCGGTGGCGCTCGCCCGCTCGGTCACTGGAAAGCTCTCTCTGTGGTGCGCGTGAAGCATTATACCGATCTTCTGTTGCCGGCGGCCACGCCAGCATTCAAGCCACGACGCCGGGCGGCGTGACGGCGTCCCGAAGCATCCAGCCTGCGGTGGACCCCCAGCTGTGACGGGCACTTACCCTAGCTGGTCACAGCGGTGGATCCCCCCGGCCGGCGATGACTGGCCCTTGCATCGCCGCCCGGGGGGTCCGGAGGAATAGTTGCCAGTCAGCTGCTGGACGTTCAATGGCGGGGGCGTTCAATCGGGGGAGGGAGAAGGCGAAGCGCTGCTCGCCGAGGCTACGCGGAGGGGGTGGAGCCCTCGCGCGCGATGGTCGGGATGTGCAGCCCCTCCTCGATCCGCTCCTTGAGGCGTCCGAGCAGCGACGTCATCCGCGAGGGCGCCGGCGGCTCCTCGTCGACGAGCTCCTCGCCGAGCTCGGCGGCGAAGAAGGCCTCCTCGGCGGTGGAGAAGGCCTTGAGGGGCGGCCTCGCGCTGGAGACGGTGACCACGGCGCCGCAGCGCGAGAGGCGGCTCGCCAGCATCAGCGCCCTCGTCAGGGAGAGGCCGGCGGCCCGGCCCGCCTCCGCCAGCGTGCGGCGGCCGTCGAACTTCTCGGCGAGCGCCCGCAGCTCCCGCGGCAGCTCGCTGACCCGGCAGTCGAGGCGGTAGACCTGGGTGGCGTCTTCGAAGTCGTCGAGAGTGTCCATCCACGCCCTCCGGATACTCGTGCGACCCGGAGGGTTTGCAAGATCACGGCCAGGCTGTTGCGAAACGCGGCGACCGTCAGGGGCCTCGCCAACGCGTGAAGATCCCGACGATCCCCTGTCGAGCGCTGGCGGAGCCCGGTGTCTGGATCCCGGACAGCGGGGTACCGAGACCCCGCCACTGGCGACGCCACTGGCCGTAGCCCGGCCGGAGGCGGGACCGAGGACCACCTATCCGAGGGTGAGCTCGAGCCCGTCCTCGGCCAGCCGCACCGGCCCCTGGAAGTGAGCACGCACCCGCGCCACCGGATCGGTGGCGACCACGTGATCATAGAGGTGGGTGAGCACGACCTCGCGGCAGCCCGCCTTCACGGCGAGCTGGCCCACGTCGGTCGCGGTCAGGTGACCGACGGGGCGCTCGCCCTCGAGGGAGCCGCACTCGCAGACGAGGAGGTCGGCCGCCAGCGCCGCCGCCTCGATGCCCGCGCAGGGAGAGCAGTCGCCGCTGTAGCAGAGGACCTTGCCGCCGAGCTCGAAGCGGTAGGCGAGGCTGCCGGTGCCGTTGCGCATGTGCTCGACGGCGAAGGCCGTCACGCGCAGGCCGCCGAGCTCGAGCACCTCGCGATCGGCGAGCTCGCGCAGCGCGAGCTGGCTCCGGCGCGGCTTGACCCAGACGCCGTAGACCTCCTGCAGCTTCTGCAGCCGCTCGGCGGTCCCGGCCGGACCCGAGAGCGGCAGCTCGCCGGAGCGCTGCGGTCCCACGGGCAGCGAGAGCGCGAAGAGGAGCGGCAGGAGGTCCGCCGTGTGATCGGGGTGCAGGTGCGTGAGCAGCACGCCGCCCAGCCGATCGAGGGTGACGCCGGCCTGCACCAGGCTGGTGACGCAGCCGGAGCCGCAGTCGACGAGGAGCGCGAGCGGCGGAGCATCGGGCGCGGCGTCGGCGCGCAGCAGGTAAGCGGGCGAGCGGCGGGTCGTCGAGGGGACCGAGGTCCCGGAGCCGAGGATTGTCAGGCGAAGCATACGGCATCATAGAATAGTGGCGTACAGGCGGCAACGCGGCGCGACCCGCACCGGAGGAGTCATGGAGCCCAGCCCGCACGCCCTCGAGGTCCATCGCTCGGCGCTGCCGATCGATCTGCACGCCGACACGGCGGTGCTGCTCCGCTGGGGGATGGACCTCGGCGCGAGGCACGAGCCGATCCTGCCGCGCGCGGCCGCGGGCTTCCACGTCGACCTGCCGCGCCTGCGCGAGGGCGGCATCGCGGCGCAGTTCTTCGGGCTGCCGAGCTGGCCGCTGCGCGCGCTCGGGCTGCGGCCGGGCCGCACCGTCGACCGCCTCCTCGACGCGCTCGAGGCCGCGGCGACACGCTACCCCGAGGAGCTCACGCTGGTGCGGACGGCGAGCGAGCTGCGCGCCGCGCACGCCGCCGGGCGCATCGCCGGGCTGCGTGGGATCGAGGGCGCCCACGCGCTCGACGGAGACCTCGGCCGCGCGGCGCACTTCGCGGAGCGGGGCGTGGCCTACCTCGGGCTCCTCCACTTCAGCGCCAACGAGGCCGGCCGCCCCGCCTACGGGCGCGGCCGCGACGACGCGCAGGGGCTCACCGACTTCGGCCGCGAGCTGGTGGGCGAGCTGAACCGCCTGCGCGTCATCGTCGACCTGGCGCACCTCAACCGGCGCGGCTTCCTCGAGGCGGTCGAGCGCTCGAGCGCGCCGGTCCTCGTCTCGCACACGGGGGTCAGCGGCGCGCACGAGCACTGGCGCAACATCGACGACGAGCAGCTCCGCGCGGTGGCGCAGAAGGGCGGCTGCGCGGGCGTCATCTACTCGCGGCGCTACCTCGGCGGCTCCGACCTCGAGGCCGTCTGCCGCCACCTCGAGCACATGATCCAGGTGGGCGGAGAGGACCTGCCGGCGCTCGGCTCCGACTGGGACGGCATGG
This sequence comes from Myxococcota bacterium, assembly GCA_022710245.1. The sequence goes on along the minus strand of JAKLHH010000026.1, from coordinate 12,863 downwards.
TGACGCCCCCCGAGGGGCTGGAGGACGCCTCGCGCCTGCCGAACCTCACCGGGGCGCTCCTCGCGCGCGGGCTGTCCGAGCGGGTGGTGCGGAAGATCCTCGGCGAGAACGCGCTCCGCGTGCTGGAGGCGGTGAGGGGATGAGGCGCCGCTGGTCGCGGCTGTTGCGCCCGCCCGCCGCCCGACCCCGGCGGGACGGCGCAGGCTCGCCGAGGCCGGGATCGTCGGCGCTGCCCCGTCTCCTCCTGCTCGTGCTCCTGCCCACCGCGGGCTGCGTGCGCGCGAGCGAGAGGGGGCTCTCCGCGGGCGACACCGCCGCCCCGGGAGATGCGCCGCGGTGGTTCGAGGCGGGGCTCCGCGAGGGCTCGGCGCCAGCGATGGATCGGGCGGGAGAGCTCGCAGGGCGGGACGCCGCGCGGTCCGACACGGCCCCGGGGTTCGCGACCTGGGGCGAGTACGCGGCCTCCCTCGCGGTCCCGGCCTGCACCGGCGCTCTGGACCTGGAGGTGAACACGACGACCACCGAGCTCGACGGCGGCGCCACGCTCAGCGACCCTGCACAGGCCGGCGCCACGCTCTCCATCGTCGAGGCGCTGCAGATCGCCGCCAATCGCACCGAGCGCGTGGCGATCCACTTCGCGCCGGCGGTCTTCGCCGCCGAGAGCCCCGGGAAGATCGCCTTCGGGACGGGCTGCACGCTCCCGACCGTCACCAACGCCTGCGTCGACGGGCGAGTCCGGGGCGTGATCCTCGACTTCGGCGGGGCGACCTCCGCCTGCCGGCTCGACCTCGGCGCGGACGCGCTGGTCGTGGGGGTCGAGCTGCACCGGCTGACCTGGCAGGTCAACCTCCAGGCAGGGGCGCAGATCGCCGGCTGCCGGATCAACAGCGACGGGCAGCAGGCGACGCCGGCCAAGGAGCCGGAGACGGTCACGGCCACGACCGGCTCGACGGTCGGCCCCGGCAACAGCTTCGGCAACACCGAGGGGGTCCGCATCAAGTACGCCGGCCTCCCGGTGGTGCGCGGCAACTACTTCGGCCTCGACCCGGTGACCGGCGTCGAGGTCTTCAACCAGTTCGGGATCGACCTCGGCAGCCTCAGCGAGTGCTCCGGCACGCTGCTGGTCGAGGACAACGTCTTCCGGAGCTGGACCGGGATCTTCCTCTGGATGGGGACCGGCGCCAGCTCGAGCATCGTGGTGCGGCGAAACGAGCTCAAGGCCCCGGCGGGCGTGAGCCTCTCCGGCGCCGGCGTCCTGTCGCAGGAGGGCTTCCTCGGCGGGCTCACCATCGGCCCCGACAACACCTTCCGTGGCTACGCCGCCGCGATCCAGCTCGACACGGCAGGCTCGGGGGCCACGCTGACCCGTAACAGCATCAGCGGGTGCCAGCAGGCGATCGTCCTCGCCAACGCGAAGGTCACGCCGCCGACGATCAGCAAGGCGACGGCCACGTTCGTGGAGGGGGCGTGCAGCGGCAGCGGCACGATCGAGGTCTTCGAGGATAGCGCCGGACAGGCGGCGACCTACCTCGGCAGCACCGCCTGCGCCGGAGGGAGCTGGCGCCACGACAGCGTCATCACCGGCCCGCTGGTGACGGCCACGCTCACCACCGCCGCCGGGACCAGCGCGCTCTCGACGCCGGTCACGCGGCAGTAGGCCCGCGGGCGTCGAGCTCGGGACACCTGTCCCGGGTGTCACCCCCCGGATACGCTCTCGCCCCCGCAAGGCCTCGAAGTCCCGCCGCCCTTCGCGGCACGCCGGGTGCACCTGCAGCCTGCAGGAGGCGTACATGATGACTCCCTGCACCGGCGGCACCGGAAGGACAGCTGGCCTGCTGCTCTGCGCCTGGCTGGCAGCGGGGTGCACCGGCCTCCTCGGCGACGAGCAGCGAAGCGGTGGCGGGGCGGAGGGCGCGGGGAGGCGCCAGACGGCCTCCGTCCCCGCAGCGGTCGCGACGCCGACCATGGGGTTCAACATCTACTACGCCTCGGCCTACAACGGCATGGGCAGCGGCTACTGGTCGGGGAACCCCAGCGCGGCCGTGGCGAAGCAGCTGATCGACGACATGGTCCGGGTCGGGCTGACCGGCGCGGGCTACCGCCTCTTCAGCCTCGAGGGGTGGCGCTGGTCGGACGCCACGCAGGCGAGCCGCGCCGCCGACGGCAGCATGCTCCCGCGCCCGGGCTTCGAGGACATGGCGGGGCTGGCGGCGTACGCCCACGCTAAGGGGCTCCTCGCCGGCATCTACACCGACACGGGCGCCGAGAACGGCTGCTACACGGGGGCCGGGAGCGGCTCGCACATCGCGGCCGACCTGACGCAGTTCCTCGACTGGGGCTTCGACTTCCTCAAGCTCGACCACTGCGGCGGCAACCCGAACAGCGGGCAGCTCGGCCAGGACGGCTCGCGGGCCGAGTATCAGCTCTGGCGCCAGACCATCGACCAGCTCGCCGCCAGCAAGGGCAAGCAGCTCCTCTTCAACATCGCCGACTGGAACGACGACCGCACGCCGGGGTGGGCCCCCGCCGTCGGCCACTCCTGGCGGACCGGCACGGACATCGACTGCAACTTCGGCTGCTCCCCGGCCTCGCCCATCTCCTGGCGCACGATCCTGCGCAACTTCGACAAGAACGACGTGCCGCCGGCGGCGGGGCCCGGCCACTGGAACGACCCCGACTACCTCTTGATCGGCATGCGCCTGGCCGACGGCACGAACCCGCTCACCGACACCGAGCAGCGCGCCTACTTCAGCATGTGGGCGATCCAGGCGGCGCCGCTGATGCTGGCGACGTTCCCCGCCGACCTCGATCCGTCGCGGCCCGGCGCCGCGGCGCTGCGCGAGATCGTGCTCAACAGCGAGGTCATCGCGGTGGACCAGGACGCGCTCGGCCGCCAGGGCGAGAAGGTCCGCGAGGACGAGCCCGGCCGCGTGGTCTACTCCAAGGTGCTCTCGGGGAGCGGCCGCCGGGCCGCGCTGCTGCTCAACCGCGGCGAGACGGCGGCCCCGATCACCGTGCGCTGGGAGGACCTGGGCCTCGACCCCGCCGCCGCCGCGGTCCGCGACCTCTGGCAGCACGCCGACCTCGGCTCGCTCGCCGGCTCGGCCACCGCCAGCGTCCCTCCCCACGGCTGCGTCCTGCTCCTCGTCAGCGGCAGCGAGCAGGCGCGCGCGCCGCAGACCGGCTGGGCCTCGCTCGGCGGCAAGCTCCTCGGCACGCCGGCCGCGGTCTGGACCGACGACGGCGAGCTCTCGGTCTTCGTGCGGGGGCTCGACAACAACTACTGGGTGCGGCGCTGGCGCGGGAGCTGGGAGCCGTCCTTCTACCGGCTCGCGCTGCCGGCCGTCTCCACGGCGCCCGCCTTCCCGACGGAGAAGAGCCCGGTCGAGCTCTCCTTCCGCGGCGAGCCGGGCGTGGTCGCGCTGGGGAGCCAGCTCCACCTCGTCGGCGTGGCCGCGGATCTGCCCTACGCCACCGAGGCGGAGCTCGCGGTCTATCACACGTACTCCCTCGACGGCGGGCGGAGCTGGTCGGGCTTCGAGAACCTGGGCGGGCGCGTGCACGGGCGGGTGACGCCGGTCTTCCGCAGCGCGGGGACCTTCGACGTGCTCGGGCGCGGCAGCGACGGCGCGGTCTGGCGCAGGAGCTACACCTGGGGGAGCGGCTGGAGCGGCTGGGAGCGCCTCGGCGGCTGCGCGCGGAGCGGCGTCGCGGCCACCTCGAAGGCAGGCGGCGAGGTGCACGTCGCGGTGATCGGCTGCGACGACGGCGTCTGGCACGGCACCTACGCCGGCAGCGGCGAGCTCACCTGGGAGCGCGTCGGCGCCGAGAGCTTCAGCGGCACGCCGGGTCTCGCCTGGGACCCGAGCACGAGCCGCCTGAACGTCTTCGCCCGGGCGCGCGGCAAGGGCGACGTCCAGCAGTCCGCCTGGAGCGGCGGCTGGTCGGCCTGGAGCAGCGTGGGCGGCTGCGCCAAGGACGGCGTCCTCGCGGTGGCGCGGCCGGCGTCCCTCGCCCAGCAGGGGGCGAGCCTCGATGTCCTCGGCACCGGCTGCAACCGCGCGGGCCTGGTCAGCCTCGAGGACGACGAGGCCGACGCGGCCTGGCAGCGCACGGTGAGCTCGCGCTGAGCCGCGCCAGCGAGGTCGCCCGGCAGCGCACGGTGGACTCGCGCTGAGCCGCGCCGGCGAGGTCGCCTGGCTACCCCTCGTCCTCGAGCGGTCCGAAGAGGTCGTCGACCTCGCGCTCGGAGAGGGCGGCCGGGCCCGCGCCGGCGCCGGCGAGGACGCTCTGCGCCAGCTCGCGCTTGCGCTGCTGCAGGCGCAGCATGCGCTCCTCGACGCTGCCGGCGACGATCAAGGAGTAGACGAAGACCGGCCGCGTCTGCCCGAAGCGGTGCGCGCGGTCGGTGGCCTGCGCCTGCACGGCGGGGTTCCACCAGGGGTCGTAGTGGATCACCGTGTCGGCGCGGGTCAGGTTGAGCCCGGTGCCGCCGGCCTTCAGGCTGATCAGGAAGAGGTCGGCCTCGCCCGCGTCGAAGGCGTCGATGCGCCCCTGCCGGTCGCGCGTCGCGCCGGTCAGCGAGAGCCAGCGCCAGCCGCGCTCGTCGAGCGCCTTCTCGATCAGCGCCAGCATGCTGGTGAACTGCGAGAAGATCAGCACGCGCCGCCCCTCGCGGCGCTGCTGCGCGAGGAGCTCGAGGAGCGTCGCCAGCTTCGCCGAGTCCTCCACCTTGCGCGCGGCGGTCATCTTCACCAGGCGCGGGTCGCAGCAGACCTGGCGCAGCTTCATCAGCGCGTCGAGGATGGCGATGGTCGAGCGCGCGATGCCCTTCGACTGGATGGCGTGGCGGACCTCGGCGTGAGCCGAGACGCGGATCGCCTCGTAGAGCTCGCGCTGGGCGCCGCGCAGCTCCACCGGCCGCACGATCTCCGTCTTCGGCGGGAGCTCGCTGAGGACCTCGTCCTTGGTGCGGCGCAGGATGAAGGGGCAGACTCGCCGCCTGAGCGTCTCCAGCCGCGAGGCCTCGCCGCCGCGCTCGATGGGCAGGCGAAAGTGCTCGCGGAAGCGCGCCGCCTCGCCGAGGAAGCCGGGCATCAAGAAGTCGAAGAGCGCCCAGAGCTCGCCGAGGTTGTTCTCCATCGGCGTCCCGCTCAGGCAGAGGCGGTGGTCGGCGAGGAGCGCGCGAGCGGCGCGGTGGGTCTGGCTGGTCGAGGTCTTGATCGCCTGCGCCTCGTCGAGGACCAGCACGTGGAAGCGCTGACGCAGGAGGAGGTCGAAGTCGCGGGAGAGGAGCGGGTAGCTGGTCACCGCGACGTGGTGCGAGGCGAGCTCGGGGAGGCGCTCGCGCCGGCGGGGGCCGGAGAGGACGAGCACCTTGAGCGAGGGGGCGAAGCGCGCGAGCTCGCGCTGCCAGTTCGAGACCAGGCTGGTCGGCGAGACGATCAGCGAGGGCTGCGTCGCGCGGCCGCTCTCCACCTCGGCGAGGAGGTGGGCGATGGTCTGCAGCGTCTTGCCGAGCCCCATGTCGTCGGCGAGGATGCCGCCCGCGCCGAGGCCGTGGACGTGCTGCAGCCAGGCGAGGCCCTCGCGCTGGTAGGCGCGGAGGTCGGCCCGCAGGCCGGGCGGCGGGGTCGCCGGCGCCGGCTTCGCGGCGACCAGCGCGAGGTCGTGGGTCTCTCGCGAGCCGCCCCAGGAGAGGCCGCCGCCGCGGTCGCGGGAGAAGAGCTCGTCGAGCGCGGCGACCTGCGCGGCGCCCTCGACCGGGAGCTGCAGCGAGCCCCCCTGCACCCTCCCCTCGCCGTAGAGCTCCTGCAGCACCTCGACCAGCGCGTCGACCCGCTCGGGCGGCAGCGCGAGGTAGCGCTGGCCGTCGACGGGCACCGCCAGGCAGCGGCGGCGCGAGGCGCCGCGCAGGCCGCGCAGGCTGTGGCTGCCCTCGAGGAGCCCGAGGAGCGCCGGCAGCAGGTTCACGCGGTGGCCGTCGACCTCGACGCCGAGCTCGAGCGAGAACCAGTCGTCCTCCGCGCCGCCCTGGCTGAGGTCGCCGTACCAGGGGGCGGAGGTCGCGATCACCTGCCAGCGGTAGCCGGGGTCCACCTCGACGCGCCAGCCGAGCCCGCGGAGCTGCGGCACCGCGTAGGCGGCGAAGGCGCAGATGGTGTGCACGTCGCCGTCGGGGGCGATGATGAAGTCGGCCTCGGCGCCGATCGCCTCGTAGTGCTCGAGGCAGGCGAGGTCCACCGCGCCCAGGCTCTCGAGGAGGAAGCAGGCGCGCGCCTCGGCGGCGCGATCGCGAGCCTCGCCCGCGGCGTCGGCGAGCGCGAAGAGGCGGCCGCCGTAGTCGAAGCGGAGCTGCAGGGCCGGCGCCTGCACCTCCTCGAGCTCGGGCTGGAAGAGGCCGCCCTGATCCACCAGCAGCGGCTGGGTGAAGAGGCGCAGGCAGGGCGTGAACGGGGCGGCCTCGCGCGAGAGCGCGCCGCCGAGGACAGCGGTCTCGAGGCGCGGCGTCGCCGCGGGTTCGACTGGTCGTGAGAGCACGGCCAACATCACTACAGCGTCAGGGGCGTGGCTGTCTACAACCTTCGCCGTGGATCGCGCATCTCACCGCCGGCGCCGCAGCTTGCGAGGCGAGATCCGGCGGCGCGACGGCTCGCGCCGGGAGGGGATCTCGGGTGGTCTAGAGCTCCCGATCGAGCAGCGTCGTCGCTCCCCGCGTCCGCACCACCTCCCGCAGCTCCTCCAGGCGGTGATCGACCAGGCAGTTGATGGTGCCCGGCCGCCACTCGCCGCTGCGCAGCCGCGTGCCCGCCGGCACCCCCGTCAGCACCTCGATCCCCTCGTCGACGGTGGAGACCGCGTAGATATGGAACTTGCGCTCGCGCACGGCGGCGACCACGTCACGGTGGAGCATCAGGTTCTTCACGTTGGCGTGCGGGATCATCACGCCCTGCTCGCCGGTCAGCCCGCGGTGCTCGCAGACGCGGAAGATCCCCTCGATCTTCTCGTTCACCCCGCCGATCGGCTGGATCTCGCCGAGCTGGTTCACCGAGCCGGTGACCGCGATCCCCTGCCGGATGGGGCGGCCCGAGAGCGCGGAGAGCATCGCGTAGAGCTCGGCGCTGGAGGCCGAGTCGCCGTCGATCTCGTCGTAGGACTGCTCGAAGGTGATGGAGGCCGAGAAGCTGAGCGTCTGCTCCTGCGCGTAGCGGCCGCCGAGGTAGCCGACCAGGATCAGCGCGCCCTTGTCGTGGATGGCGCCGGAGAGGTTCACCTCGCGGTCGATGTTCACCACCCCGCGGCGGCCCGCGTAGATGCGCACGGTGATGCGCACCGGCACGCCGAAGGAGAGGCCGGCGAGGTCGTAGAGCGCGATGCCGTTGATCTGCCCCACCGCGTCGCCGCGCGTGCGGATGATGATGGTCCCCTCGGCGAAGGCGCGGTCCACCTCGTCGACGAGCGCGCCGTGCCGGCGCTGCGCCTCGTCGAGCGCGCGGCCCACGTCGCGGTCACGGATGCAGCGCGCGCGGCTCTCGCGCGCGAAGAAGTTCGCCTCCGCGACCAGGTCGATCAGCTCGGCGCGGTGGGTGGTCATCCGCTCCTTGTGCTCGGCGCGCCGCGAGGCCTCCTCGATCAGGCGCACCAGGCCGCCACGGTGGAGCGGCAGGTAGCCCTCCTCGCGGCAGACCTGGCCGAGGAAGCGGGCGAGCTTGACCACGTTCTCGCGGCTGCGCGGCATCGACGACTCGAACTCCGCCTTGACCTTGAAGAGGCGGTCGAAGTCCTCGTCCTCCACCTTGAGGATGTAGTAGGCCTCGTTCGAGCCGACCAGGATCACCTTCACCTTGAGCGGCACCGGGTCCGGCTTCATCGCGCCGGCGATGCGGTTGCGGCCCTCGGAGACGGTGACCTCCTCCTCGACGCGGATGTTCTTGTGGCGCAGGGAGCGCTTCAGGCAGTCCCAGGCGTTCTCGTGGGTGACGACCTCGGTGATCTGCAGCAGCAGGTAGCCGCCGTTCGCCTGGTGCAGCGCGCCCGGCCGGATCATCAGGTGGTCGGTGAAGAGCCGGCCCTTGTCGGGGCGGTACTCGTAGCAGCCGCAGAGGTTCGCCGCGTTGGGGACCTGCTCGACGACGACCGGCGCGCAGGTCTGGCCGGTGCGGTCGACGATCACGTTGACCCGGTAGATGCGGTGCTCGGTGACCGCCGCGGCGCCGGTGATGCGCAGCGTGTCCCCGTCGGGCTCGCTCTCGCCCTCGGGGGCCGCCTCCTCGCTGTCCGAGGGGAGGAAGGCGCGGTAGTTCTCCACCATGTGCTCCTCGACCTCGCCGAGGAACTCGGCGACGCTGTCGCCGAAGCGGCGATAGCGCTGGAGGTCCTCGAGCGCGGAGCGGACGACGGGCTTCACCGCGCGCATCTCCACCTCGGAGACGCGCGCGTTGTGCTCGAGCTCCAGCTGGCGGCGCTGGTAGGCGTAGGCGTCGAGGTGCTCCTGGAAGGCGACCATCGCCTGCTCGATGCGGCGGCGCTTGGCCGCCGAGAGCGCCTGGTAGGCCTCGGGGTCGAGCGGCTCGCCCTCGTGGAGCGGGATCACGTGCAGCGTGTCGGCGTCCTCCTCGATGCGGAGCTCGAGCCGCTGCGCCGCCCGCGAGGCCTTGCGGGTCAGCGCGCCCGAGCGCGCGTGGGTGTCGGCGAGGATGCCGGCGCGGATGTGGCCGAAGGCGGGGTCGGAGAGGACGCGCGGGATGACGCGCGAGACCTCGGCCACCGCGCGGTCCATGTCGGCGGCGAAGCGGCGTCCCTTGCCGGCGGGCAGCACGATCGGCCGGGGGCGATCGGGGAAGCGGAAGTTGTGCACGTAGCAGACGTCGGGAGGCACCGGCTCGGTGGCGGCGCGCTCGGCCAGCACGCGCTCGAGGACCGAGGTCTTGCCGGCGCCCGCGTCGCCGGCGACGAAGATGTTGAAGCCGCGGGTCGGGATCTTCAGCCCCACCTCGATGGAGCGCATCGCGCGCTCCTGCCCGAGGTTGCCGCGGTAGGCGGGCAGCTCGTCGCTGGTGTTGCGGAAGGGCAGCCACTTGGCTGGCAGGCGAGAGGTGAGCTGCTCGGAGGTGAGCCGGTGACGGTCGGTGCGCTTCATCGTGTCCTTCGAGTTACGGCGGCGTTGATGACGTGGCAGCTGCTCTGCCGCTTCCGGAGCAGCGACCGAAGTAGATAGTACGATGCCCCCGCGAGGAGACGCCAGGAAGGGTGCAGGCCGTTGAGCGGGAAGGCTTTTGAAGGGGCGCCGCGCGCCGTGGTACCGTCTCGCCATGCGGACCAGCCTGCTCCTCCTCGGGCTCGGCGTGACGCTCGTCGGGCGCCCGGCGCTCGGCGACGGCGCGCCGGCCCCCGCCCCCGCGCGGCCCGCGCCCTCGACGCCGACGCCGACGCCGACGAAGGGCGCCGATCGCAGCGCCGTCGGGCTGCCGACCTGCGGCGCGACCGCCGGCGCGCCGTCCTACCCGTGCCTGGGGCCGCACGGGCTGGTGCTCTCGCTCGGCCCCTTCGGCGGCTACCGGTCGCAGGGCGGGGTCAGCCGCGGCCACACCGGACTCGAGGCCTCGCTCCTCACCGGCCGCGTCGTCGAGAGCGGCGGCCACGCCGACCTCCGCTCGTGGACCTACGGCGGGGTCCTCGACCTCGGCTACCTCTCGAGCCCGAACGCCTTCCGCGCCAGCCTCGAGGGCGAGGTGCTCTACCCGGTCGGCGTGCACCGCATGCCGACCATCCTGCGCGTGCTCCTCGGCTGGGTGGGGGTCACCTTCGGCCCCTCGCTCACCGTCGACGCCGCGAGCACGCGCGCGGGCATCTCCGGGAGCCTGTGGACCGGGTTCATCCTCTTCGCCTACGGGCGGCTCGGCGCTGATTTCCCCTGGGCGCCCTACTGGGAGGTCGGCGGGTACCTGAAGCTCGCGCTCCCGCTCAAGCGGGTGAACCCGTTCTGAGGATCCTCGCTCCTCCTTCGGGGGCGCGTCAGCGGGAGTCGAGCGAGGCACGTGGCGCGAGGTCAGGCGGGCGGCTTCTGTTTCTCCGCGGTCTTCACCTCGGGCTGGGAGCCCCGACCGCGGCTCTGCAGGCTGGCGGTCACGGTGGCGACGCCCTCCTCGAGGATGCGCAGGTCGCGGCGGACCGACTCGAGCTCGCTCGCCATGACGCGCACCCGGCGGTTGATGACGGCGAGGAGGATCAGCATCAGCAGCACCACCGCCGCCGTGAGGAGCACATAGACGAGGACCTGGATGTCCCACAGGTTGCCGAGCTTCATGGGACGATCGTAGACGGGTTGGGGGGAGCGTCAAGCGCCGCCGCGGATCGCGTGCTGTCACGTCGGGCCGAGGCCGGCAACAGCGCGAGGCACACGACGCGCTTGCCCGGATCATCGCTCCTGCCTATGCTCTCCTCTCGGATCCGGAGCGTGTCTGTGAGCTGGCGGTTGACGATCCTCTGTGCCGGGCTTGGCCTCGGCGGCCTCGGCGGCCTCGGCGGTGTGGCGTGGGCCAATCCGATCGCCACCAGCCTGACGCGCGCGCTCCAGGTGCCTGGCACCCGCCACGTGCAGCTCACGGTGGCGACGCTCCGCGCGGCGGCGGGAGAGCCGACGGTGACCCGCGACGGCGCGGCGCTGGCCGGGCCGTGGGTGCGGGCCCGGCGCTTCGTCACCGAGGGCGGCAGCGGGCCGCTCCGCTACAGCGCGGTGCAGCGCTGCGACTGCGGCCTCGAGCCGGGGCTCCACCTCTACAAGCTGCGGCTGCGAGCGGGCGACACCCCGCACGAGCAGTCGGTCTGGATCAAGGACTGGCGCCTCGAGGGCAAGCCGCGGCGCTTGCAGGGCCTCGACTGCACCGCGACCTGCCCGGCGGCGCCCGCCAGCGCGCCGGTGGCGGCGGCGCCGCGTGGGGAGACGGCGAGCGCACCGGCCGGTGGGCCCGCGAGCGCGCCGGCAGCCCGCCCGACCCGCGCGGCAGCGCCGGCCTCGACGCGCAGCGCCGCTGCCCCGGCGAGGGACCAGGACCAGCCCCAGCTCGCGCGCGGCGCCGCGGTCGAGCCAGCGGCCGAGCACCACAGCGCGGACACGCGGCGGCGGCGCTGGATGCTCGCCGGCCTGACCGTGCTCCTGCTCGTCGCGGGCGCGCTCGCGATCCTGCTCATCGCGCGGCGGGGCGCCCCCCGCTGAGGCTTCAGCGATCGAAGGTGAGCGTGAGCCCTCTCAGGCCGCGCTCGCCGAGGGTCTCCTCCCACGTGCCCTCGGCGGTCGACGCCCCCCGGTGCTCGAGGCCGCGCCGGCGCCACTCACGCCACACGACCGGCACACCCTCATCGTAGGTCGCGATCCGGCGCAGGCGACCGTTCTTGTGCCAGGAGAGCCAGCGCCCCGAGGCCCTGCCGGCGTGGTAGGCCCCGGTGGCGGCGAGCCGGCCTCCCGGATGGTAGTAGCGCCAGGTGCCCTCCGCCTTGCCGCAGCGGTAGCTGCCGCGCGAGGCGAGCGAGCCATCGTCGTGCCAGGTCTGCCAGGTGCCCTCGCGCTGGCCCTCGACGAGGCTGCCTCGGGAGCGCAGGACCCCGCGGTCCCATCGCGACCAGGTCCCGACCTTCATGGCGCCGTCGAGCTCACCCGCCTCGGCGAGGCTGCCGTGGTCCCAGGCCCGGAACGCGTGACCGCGCCGCAGCTGGCGCAGCTCGCCCGTGACCGGGTGCCAGGACGCCTCGAGGCCCTGGCGCCGATCGAAGCGCCAGACGAGCCGGCCCTCGTCGGTGAACGCGTCGAAGACGAAGCGCGAGCCGCCGGTGTGGACCCCGCGCTCGACGAGGACGCCGTGGGGCGACCAGCGAGCATGCTCCCCGTCGAACCGGCCACCGTCATACCCGGTCCTCGCCGCGAGGACGCCGCCCGCGTACCAGCGCAGCCAGGTCCCGCTCCGCTCGCCGGCCGCATAGCGCCCGGCCTCGAGGCGCTGGAAGGGATCCCACCAGCTCTCGAAGGGGCCCTCGCGGACGCCTTGCCGCTCGCACCACTGGCTCGGCGGGTCGCTGGAGCGCGTGAGGTGGGTGCCGGCAGGGCAGGGCAGGGGCGCCATCCAGGAGCGCCCGTCTCGCACGCCGAGGACGCCGAGGAGCGCGGCGCCGAGGAGGCCGGCCAGCGCCGCCGCGTCGAGCCAGCGCAGGCGCGGCCAGGGGCGGGTGGTGAGGCGCAGCGCGAGGGTCGCCTGGCGCAGGCCCACCTCGCGGTAGGAGCGCTCCTCGACGGCGGCCGGCAGCGGCACTCCGTCGATGGCGACCCGATCGCCGACGCGGAGCTGGCGCGCGTGGACCACGAGGTGGGTCGGGCTCGGGCGTACGTCGTGCGGCGCGTCGCCGACGCGGACCACGAGGCGAGGCGGGAGCGCTCGCTTGCCGCGCTGCCAGAGGAGCTCTCCGGGCAGGCCCGGTCCGACGAGCCGGCCGCGCAGCCGGGCCGTGCAGCCCAGCGCGCCGCGCGCGCCGTGGCGCCGGCGCCAGAGCAGCCGGTAGGTGAGCGCCGAGGCGCTCAGGAGGAGGAGGAGGACGATCGACATCAGGTGCTCCCTCTGCTGGACACCCCGGTCCGGCGCCGCGTTCCGGAAAACTTTGCCGGCAACCCGCGGAGCCAGCGGTTGTCCATCGAGAGGAGCCAGCCGATGCCGACGCACCCTCACCGCAGCGAGCCCCTCGACCTGGCGCTCGACCTCCCCGAGCGGACCCTGATGGTGATCGTCCTCGCCGGGGACGGTCCCCTCCTGGCACGAGCGCTCGGTCGCCGGGGACAGCTCACGGTGGGCAGCTCGCCGCACTGCGATCTCCCCCTC
>JAKLHH010000259.1 GCA_022710245.1 Myxococcota bacterium | reverse complement strand
AGCGCCCGGCGCGCGGCCGGCGCGGGGCCTCGCCAGCGTCGTCGACCGCTCGTCGTCGCTCAGCGGCCGGCGCGGGGCCTCGCCAGCGTCGTCGACCGCTCGTCGTCGGTCAGCGCCCGGCGCGCGGCCGGCGCGGGGCCTCGCCAGCGTCGTCGACCGCTCGTCGTCGCTCAGCGCCCGCGCCGCGCCCTCAGGTGCACCTCGAGGAGCGCGATCGCCGCCGGGGTGACGCCGGAGAGGCGCGAGGCCTGGCCCAGCGTGCGCGGCCGCGCGCGCGCGAGCTTCTCGCGCACCTCGGCCCGCAGCCCCGGGATGGCGTCGAGCTCCAGCTCCTCGGGCAGCGGCTGGTCCTCCAGGCGCGCGAGCCGCGCCGCCGCCTCCTGCTGGCGGCGCACGTAGCCCTCGTACTTCACGGCGATCTCCACCTGCTCGAGTCCGAGCGGGCCGGGGAGCTCCGCGGGCAGCAGGCCCGCGCGGCCGAGGAGCTCGAGCCCCACCTCGGGGCGGCGCAGCAGCTCGACGAGCGGCGTCCCCGGGCGCGCCGGCGGCGTGCCCGCCTCGGCGAGGAGCGCCGCCAGCGTCGCTGCGTCCTCGCCGCCGGGCACGCGCGTCGTCTCCAGCGCGCCGCGCAGCCGCGCGATCCGCTCCTGCCGCTCGCAGAAGCAGGCCCAGCGCGCGTCGTCGATCAGCCCCAGCCGTCGCCCGAGCGGGGTCAGGCGCTCGTCGGCGTTGTCCTCGCGCAGGAGCAGGCGGTGCTCGGCGCGCGCGGTGAACATCCGGTAGGGCTCGCTGGTCCCCGCGAGGACCAGGTCATCGACGAGGACGCCGAGGTAGGCCTGGTCCCGCCGGAGCACGAGCGGCGCCTCGCCGCGCAGCGCCAGCGCCGCGTTGACGCCGGCGAGGAGCCCCTGCGCCGCCGCCTCCTCATAGCCCGAGGTGCCGTTGATCTGCCCGGCCAGGTAGAGCCCCGGGAGCTCGCGCACGGCGAGCGAGTGCTCGAGCTGCCGCGGGTCGACGAAGTCGTACTCGACCGCGTAGCCGGGCCGCGTCAGCCGCGCGCGCTCGAGCCCGGCGATGCTGTGCACCATCGCCTCCTGCACGTCGAGCGGCAGGCTGGTGGAGATGCCGTTCGGGTAGACCTCGTCCGTGTCGAGGCCCTCGGGCTCGAGGAAGATCTGGTGGCGGTCGCGCTCGGGGAAGCGCACCACCTTGTCCTCGATGGAGGGGCAGTAGCGCGGGCCGATCCCCTCGATGCGCCCGCTGTAGAGCGGCGAGCGATCGAGGCCGGCGCGGATCAGCTCGTGGGTGCGCGGGCTGGTGTAGGTGAGGTGGCAGGGGAGCTGCGGCAGCGGCGGCCGCCCGTCCGGCCACTCGCTCCAGGCGGAGAGCCGCGGCGGCGGCTCGTCGCCCGGCTGCGCCTCGAGGCGGCCCCACTCGAGGCTCGAGCGGTCGAGGCGGCAGGGCGTCCCGGTCTTCAGGCGGCCGAGCCGGAGCCCCAGGGCGCGCAGCGAGGCGGAGAGCGCGAGCGCGGCGGGCTCTCCGTGGCGCCCGCCGGGCTGCGACTCCAGCCCGACGTGGATCAGCCCGCCGAGGAAGGTGCCCGTGGTCAGCACCGCCGCGGCGCAGGCGAGCTCGCGCCCGTCGGCGAGGCGGAGGCCGGCGAGCCTGCCGCCCTGCAGCGAGAGCGCGACCACCTCCCCCTCGAGGAGCTCGAGACCCGCCTGGGCCTCCACCGCCGCGAGCATCGCCGCCGCGTAGCGGTGCCGGTCCGACTGCGCGCGCGTGGCGCGGACGGCGGCGCCCTTGCGGCGGTTGAGCCGGCGGAGCTGGATCGCGGTCGCGTCGCCGGTGAGCCCCATATGTCCCCCGAGCGCGTCGAGCTCGCGCACCAGGTGGCCCTTGCCGAGCCCGCCGAGGGAGGGGTTGCACGACATGCGCGCCACCGCCTCGCGGCGGCAGGTGATCAGCGCGACCCGGCGGCCCATGCGCGCCGCGGCGAGCGCCGCCTCGCAACCCGCGTGGCCGGCCCCGACGACGATGAGCTCGTGAGAGGAGATGGACATCAGCGGGACATGGGAGCGGCAGCCCGGGCGGACCCGTGCGGGCGGCCGGCCCTAGAGGTTCTTCACCGGCGCCCGGCACTCGGCCGAGCCAGGCTGGCGGAAGGTCTCGAAGCCGTAGATCTTCATCGTCAGCGAGAGGTCGACGTCGAGGTACTCGGTGAGCAGGCGCTCCTCGCGGGTGCCGCTGACCTGCACGCCGCGGATCATCGTCGAGCCGCAGGGGTCGAGCACCCCGCGCGGCAGGCGGCGCTGCTCGGCGACCCACTGCTGCATCCCCGGCTTCTCGCACTTGCCGACGCCGCCGCAGACGAACTCGAGCGCGCGGTACCAGTGCGGTCCCTCCTTGGCGCCGTACTCGTAGATGGTGAGCCCGCTCTGCAGCCCGACCTCGAGGTCCTTGCGCTCGGCGTGCACGGTCACCCGGTGCTCGCCCGGCGGCAGGTCGAGGTAGAAGCAGACCGGGAGCACCTGCTCGGGCGGCTTGTAGAAGACCCCGCGCCCCTCGACGGAGACCCAGAGCGCGGACGGGGTCCGCGGCAGCCGGAACTCGAAGCGCTTCTGGCCCGGCGCGATCCCCTCCTCGGCCTGACCCTCGGCGGCCTCCAGCGAGCGGCACTCGCAGCGGCCCCCGCTGCAGCGCGCGCTGGCGCCGGGGGTGAGCGTGGTCCTGGCAGGGAAGGTGAGCTTCGCCGGCGGCGGGGGCGTGCAGCCGGCGGCCAGCAGCAGCGGCAGGGCTCGCAGCAGTGTTCGCGTCATGGGAGGAGGGTTCCAGCACTCGCGCGCCCTGTCAAGGCAGCCAGGGTCACGCGCGCGGCCAGGGTCACGCGCGCGCCGTGACAGCCGCGGCGCCGGGCCCGCGCGCTCGCCGAGACGCGTACTTGCAGGGCCGCGAGGCCCTTCGTAGAATCGCACCGTCCGCGGGGAGCGGATCTCACCCATGAGCGATCCCTCAGAGGGACTCTACCCCGGCGAGCTGCGCGGGATGATGGTGGCGGGCTACAAGGTGCGCCAGCGCATCGGCGCGGGCGCCACCGGCAGCGTCCACGCGGCGATCCACCCCAGCAGCGGGCGCAAGGTGGCGATCAAGGTGCTCCACCCGCACCTCGCGCAGGGAGTGGAGCCGCTGCAGCGCTTCGAGCAGCAGATCGAGAAGCTCGGCGCCCTCCACCACCCTGGCATCATCCCGATCCTCGAGCTCGGCCGCCTCGACGACGGCCAAGTCTTCCTGATCAGCGAGTTCGCCAAGGGCCAGCCGCTCACGGACCTGATGGCCGCGGCTGGTCCGCTCGGCGCCGCGGAGGCGCGCCCCCTCCTCGAGGCGATCGCGCTCACCCTCGCCATCGCCCACGGCCACGAGGTGGTCCACGGCGGCCTCACCCCGGACAACGTCTGGGCGACGCCGCAGGAGGACGGCGCCTGGCCGCCGATGGTGCGGCTGATGGACTTCGGCATGTGCCTGCTCCGCCATGCGCCGGGCACCGGCGAGGCGGTCGACGAGATCCCCTACTACCTGAGCCCCGAGCAGTGCCGCGGTGAGCCGCCGGGCATCACCTCGGACGTCTACTCGCTCGGGGTGATCGCCTACCAGCTGCTGACCGGCAGGCTCCCCTTCTCCTCGGCGCGGCCAGCCGAGGTGATCCGCATGCACCTCGAGCAGCGGCCTCGCCCGCCGAGCGAGCTCGCGCCCCTGCCCCCGGCGATGGACGCGCTGCTGCTCCGCGCGCTGGCCAAGGCTTCGGCGGAGCGCTTCCAGACCATGTGGCAGCTCCGCCAGGCGCTGCCACCCGCGGAGGCGTGGCCCGCGAGCAGCGCGGGCTACGAGAGCATCGACGTGGAGCGCGCCCGGCAGCCGGCGGCCAGCGCTGGCCCCGGGGACGCGGGGGAGTCGGGGCTCGATCCATGGTCCGACGGACCCGTCGCGCCCCGCCGGCGACCGGAGGTGATCATCCCGCCGCCCGAGCCGCTGGCGCGCGCGCTCGCCCAGCGCCAGGCGGAGACCAGCGCGAGAGCGGAGACCGGCGCGAGAGCGGAGATCGGCGCAGAGGCGGACGGCGGCGCAGCCGAGGACGCGGCGGCGCGGGAGGCCGCGCGTCGCCGGAGGGCGGCGCTCACCGAGCAGGCGCGGGCGGAGCTGGAGCGCGGCGAGCCGGGAGACCTGGTGCGCGCCGGCGGCAACACCTCGACCGGCGTCCTGCCGAGGACGGAGCCGCGCTCGCGGGCGGGGGCGCTGCTCTCGGCGGCGCTCGGTCTCCTGCTCGCGGCGGCGCTCGGGCTGGGCGCGTACCGGCTGCTGGCCGGTCGCTTCCCCTGGGGCGCCGTGCCGCCCTCGCCCGATGGCCAGCTGGTCATCGAGACGACGCCGGCGGGTGCCAGCGTCTTCGTGAACAACGTCGCCTACAAGCAACCCACCCCGCTCACCATCCCGGGGCTGCAGCGGGGGCAGCCCTACGAGGTCGTGATCCGCCGGCCGGGCTACTTGCCCTGGAAGCAGGCGGTGGCGCTCGGGGTCGCCGAGGATGAGCGGCTGCTGCGCGTGACGCTGGTCGAGAGCGCGCCGAGCTGGGGCACGCTGCACCTCCGCGCCAGCGTGCGCGCCGACTTCTTCCTCGATACGCGCAAGGTGGGCACGCAGACGCGTCAGGTCACCCTCGCCGAGGTCCGCTCGGGGCTGGACCACCGCCTGCGCGTCGTGGCTCCGGGCTACCGCAGCGTGGAGCAGGCGGTCCGGGTCGAGCCGGGCAAGAGCCAGGTGCTCACGTTCACGCTGCAGGCGCTCCCGCGGTAGCACCCTCGCTCGCCCCTCGCTCGCCCCCGGCTGCCATCTGGCCACGCCTTGATCGGGAGCTCTCCTCGACGCGGCTGAGAGATTGCAGCGTTGACAAGGTGACGCCCCTGGCATAACTTCCCGAAACGTAAGAGTTCCGACGTGCGGGATGAGGATGGAGTGCGTGCTCCTCGCCGGCGCGGCAGGATCAGTGTTCAAGCAGGCAGTCGCAGCAGGCAATTTGCTGAGGCAGCAGACGGACGGAGCATGGGAACGTATCGTCGGGGGTTGACCGCGCTGATGGTGGTGGTGCTCGCCATGATGGTGGGCTGCGCCTCGGGCGGCAGCAGCGGGCCGGTCTCCTACCTGGACAGCGCGCGCTCGAACTACGAGAAGGGCGTCTCCGAGCTGAAGGACGAGAACTTCGCCGAGGCGGTGAAGTACTTCACCTACGTGAAGAGCAAGTTCCCCTTCTCGCGCTACGCGACGCTCGCCGAGCTCCGCATCGCCGACTCGTACTTCGCCCAGGACAAGTGGCTGGAGGCGATCGACGCCTACAAGCTCTTCCTCAAGTTCCACCCGACCCATCCCGAGGTCGTCGACGGCTATGTCAGCTACAAGATCTGCCAGGGCTACGTCGAGCAGATCCCCGGCGACTGGTTCCTCGTCCCGCCCTCTCACGAGAAGGACCAGGCGGCGACGCGCGACGCGCTCCGCGAGCTGGTCGCCTTCACGCGAGCCTTCCCCACCAGCAAGTACCTGGACAAGGCGCGTGAGCTCCATCGCAAGATGACCCGCAAGCTCGTCGACCACGAGCTCTACGTGGCGCGCTTCTACCTCGACCGCGACAAGCCCCGCGCGACGATCCTGCGGCTCGAGACGATCCTGCAGCGGTACCCCGACGCGGGCAGCGATCCCGAGGTGATGCTGCTCCTGGGCCAGACCTACATGAAGCTGCAGGAGAAGCAGAAGGCGCGCGAGACCTTCGCCGCCCTGATCAAGAAGTATCCCGGTGACGCGATGAGCGCCAAGGCCAGGCTCTACTTGAAGTTCATGGACGGGCAGCGTTGACTGTGAGCGCTCGCAGCGACGCGCGTTGACGTTCGTGGACGAGCAGCGAGAGTGACTATGGACGACAGGCTCAAGCAGCTTCTGACCCAGGGCCGGGACCTCTACGCTAACCGCGAGTTCGAGCGCGCCGAGAAGATCCTCACCCAGGTGCTGCGCGAGAACCGCGGCTTCGCCGACGTGCACAACATGCTCGGCGTCATCTATCACGACATGGGGCGCTTCACCCAGGCCAAGGAGTGCTTCGAGCACGCCGTGCAGATCAACCCGAGCTACACCGAGGCTGCGCTCAACCTGGCGGTGACCTACAACGACCTCGGCCAGTACCGCGAGGCGAAGGAGATCTACGCGCAGGCGATGGCCCGCAGCAAGAGCCACCCGCGCTCGCTCGACCCCTTCGCCAAGGGCAAGATCGCCAACATGCACGCCGACCTCGGCGACGCCTACCAGGGGATCGGCTTCTACGCCGAGGCCGTGCGCGAGTATGGCCACGCGCTCGACCTCTGCCCGACCTTCATCGACATCCGCACGCGCCTCGCCAACACCTACCGCGACATGGGGGACCTCGAGGCGGCGCTGCGCGAGTATCGCGAGGTGAAGGAGACGAACCCGCAGTACGTGCCGGCGCGCCTGCAGCTCGGCGTCACCCTCTACTCGGCGACCCGCACCGACGAGGCGGTCGCCGAGTGGCGGTCGGTCCTCGAGGTCGACCCGGACAACAAGAGCGCGCTGATGTACCTCAAGATGGTCGGCGCCGAGCTCGCGTGAGCTGGTGAGCCCGACCCAAGACCCCTCGCGCCCCGAGCTGTTGGTCGCGGCAGCGACGCCCGACGGCCCGACCTCCGCGGCGCCGCTCCAAGTCGCCCTTCATCGCGGAGCGTCCGGAGAACGCGAGCAGGGCGAATCGTCGCTCGGCGTGCGCGGCGTCGCCTCGCCCGAATTGCGGCCGTCTCATCCCGGAGCGGCCGCAGGCCGCGAGGACCCGCAATTGCCGCGCCTCACCGCCGACCTGCCCGGCGCGGGCGGCGCGGTCCGCGAGCTCGAGGACTTCGTCGTCGAGGAGCTGCCCGCCTACCTGCCCTGCGGCGAGGGCGAGCACTGCCTGGCGCTGGTGGAGAAGCGCGGGCTCACCACCCCGCAGGCGATCGAGCGGATCTGCCGCGCGCTCGGGCTCCCGCCGGGCGAGGCCGGCTACGCGGGGCTCAAGGATCGCGCCGGCGTCACACGCCAGTGGATCTCGCTGCAGGGCGCGGCGCCGGCCGCGCTGCTGGCGCTCCAGCTCCCCGACCTGCGCGTCCTCGAGGCGGGGCTCCACCGCAACAAGCTCCGCACCGGGCACCTGCACGGCAACCGCTTCGTCGTCACGCTGCGCGGCGCGGGGGAGGACGGGCTCGCGCGGGCGCGCGCCGTCCTCGAGCGCCTCGTCGCCGAGGGGCTGCCGAACTACTACGGCGAGCAGCGCTTCGGACGCCAGGGCGACAACGCCGAGCAGGGCCTGCGGCTGCTGCGCGGCGAGGCCGTCACCCGCGACCGCTTCAAGCGCCGCCTCTTCGTCTCCGCGCTGCAGTCGCTGCTCTTCAATCAGGTCCTCGCGCGCCGGCTGGGCGACGGCGGTCTGCGCACGCTCCTCGGCGGCGAGGTGCTGCAGCGCACCGACTCGGGTGGCTGCTTCGTCAGCGAGGACCGCGCCACCGACGAGGCGCGCCTGCGCGCAGGCGAGCTGGTGGTGACCGGCCCGATCTGCGGGCCGCGGATGCCGCTCCCGCTCGAGGGGAGCCCGGCGCGCGCGCTGGAGGAGGCGGTCTTCGCCGCGCACGGCGTGAGCCCGCAGAGCTTCGGCGCGCTCGGACGCCTCGCGCGCGGGGGGCGCCGTCCGCTCTCCGTGCCCGTCGGGCAGGCGCGCGTCGAGCCCGCCCCGGGCGGGGCTGGCGCCGATCTGGTGCTGTGCTTCGAGCTCCCGGCGGGCTCCTACGCCACCGTGCTCCTCGACGAGGTCAGCAAGACCTGAGCGCCGCGCGCGCACACACACACCAGAAGAAGGCGGAGGCCGCAAGTAGCGGCTCCCTGCGCGACAGGTCAGCAAGGGCTGAGCGCCGCGAGCGCGCGGGCGCGCACACGCCTGCCAGCCTGAGCGCCGCGCGAGCGCACACCCCTGCCCAGCCGGACGTAGCCGGAGCGCTCTCGTGCGGGTTGACGGCCGGCGGGCGCTACTGGCCGAGGGCCTCGCGCGCGTCGAGGAAGTCCTGGTAGAGCTCGCGCGCGATCTCGAGACGGCTGATCCCCTCGGGGGCGACGCGGATGTCGACCTGCGCGGCCTCGAGGTCGTAGCGGCACTTGCGGAGGCTCGCCTCGTCGATGCCGAACTCCACCAGCTGCTGCCGCAGCGCCTCGACGGAGAGGCTGTAGCGGCGGGCGACCTCCTCGACGTTCGTCTTCTGGTAGCGATCGTCGATCGTCACGCCAAGGTGGTAGGCCGCGAAGAGCGCGAAGGCGTCCGGCGGACCATCCTGCCGCGGGCGCTCCGGCGGCGCTGTCCTGAGCGGCCGGGCGCCGAGCACCGAGCTGTCATCACGGGCAGGCTCAGGCGCGTAGCGCTCCATCTGGTGTCCACGGTGCCGTCCACCCCCGCCGCCACCGCCACCGCCACCGCCACCGCCGCCACCGCCACCGCCGCCACCGCCAC
>JAKLHH010000258.1 GCA_022710245.1 Myxococcota bacterium | reverse complement strand
CCTTTCCTGCGCGAACTCCGAGAGAGAGATCCGCTTGGTGTCGTGACGGACCAGCGGTATTGGGAGGACGACTTGGCCGTATGGCTCGGCTTCGCATCGACGTCACGGAAGGTAGCGCTCATCAAGCTGGATCTCGACAATTTCAAAGGTGTTAATGACGAGCTAGGTCACGGACGAGGGGACGAGGTGCTTCGCAGGTATTGCGCAATTGTGAAGGAGAGCGTCGGGGCCTGTGGCGAGGTTTATCGGAGGGGCGGAGACGAGGTCTTGGCGATCGTGCCGGTTGACACCGAGGGTTCAGCGGTGGAACTTGCTGAGGAGATTCGGGGACGCGTGGCGGAGGAGTTTGAAAGCCTTCCGATCGCATCGAAGGTCACCGCGAGTATCGGAGTGACAGTATGCTCGGATGCATCGGGGGCGACGGTTGCCGCGGAACGGGCAGACGCCGCTCAACGAACTGCGAAGCAGGCGGGGAAGAATCGGGTCTGCAGCGCTTGAGGGATTCGAGGACCGGGGGATAGCGGGAGAGGCGTACCTACTCCTTGATCGCCGCCCGCATCAGCTCCTTGTTCATCAGGTTGATGAACTTCAGCTTGAGCTCCTTCGGGCAGACCGCCTCGCACTCGCCGTGGACCGTGCAGCCGCCGAAGCCCGCGTCCTCCATCGCCGTCACCAGCTTGCGCACCCGCTGCGTCCGCTCCGGGTGACCCTGCGGCAGGTACCGGAGGTGCGCGAGCTTGCCCGCGGTGAAGAGCATCGCCGCCGCGTTCGGGCACGCCGCGACGCACGCGCCGCAGCCGATGCACGCCGCCGCGTCCATCGCCTTGTCCGCGTCCGCCTTGGGCACCGGGATCGCGTTCGCCTCGGCGCCGCCCCCCGTCTGCACCGAGACGAACCCGCCCGCCTGGATGATCTTGTCGAACGCCCTGCGGTCCACGATCAGGTCGCGATAGACCGGGAACGCGCGCGCGCGCCACGGCTCGATCACCACCGTCTGACCGTCCTTGAAGTGGCGCATGTGGAGCTGGCAGAGCGTGGTCGCCGGGAGCGGCCCGTGCGCGACGCCGTTCACCATGGCGCCGCACATGCCGCAGATGCCCTCGCGGCAGTCGTGGTCGAAGGCGATCGGGACCTCGCCCTTGGCGATGAGGCGCTGGTTGACGACGTCGAGCATCTCCAGGAAGGACATGTCGGGGCTGATGTCCTTCGCGTCGTAGGTGACCATCTCGCCCCGCGCGTCCTTGCTGGCCTGGCGCCAGACCTTGAGCGTGAGGTTCATTTGTAGCTCCTCTGCGCGAGGTGGACCGTCTCGAACTTGAGCGGCTCCTTGTGGAGCGCGGGCTCCTTGCCCTCGCCCTGATACTCCCAGGCCGCGGCGTAGGCGAAGTTCTCGTCGTCGCGGAGCGCCTCGCCGTCCGGCGTCTGGCTCTCCTCGCGGAAGTGCCCGCCGCAGCTCTCCGTGCGGTGGAGCGCGTCGCGGCACATCAGCTCGGCGAACTCCATGAAGTCCGCCACCCGGCCCGCCTTCTCCAGCTCCTGGTTGAGCTCCGCCTCGCCGCCGAGCACCCTGAGGTCCTGCCAGAACGCCTCCCGGAGCTTCGGGATCTTCTCGAGGGCCTGGCGGAGCCCGGCGTCGTTGCGCCCCATCCCGCAGTAGTCCCACATCAGCTTGCCGAGCTCGCGGTGGAACGAGTCGACCGAGCGCGAGCCCTTGATGGCGAGGAGCTTCTTCGTCCGCGCCGCGGCCTCCTGCTCGGCGCCCTTGAAGCACGCCCCGCTCTCGTCGACCTTGCTCTTGCCGCCGCGCGCGAGGTAGTCGCCGATCGTGTACGGCAGCACGAAGTAGCCGTCGGCGAGCCCCTGCATCAGCGCGCTGGCGCCGAGGCGGTTCGCGCCGTGGTCCGAGAAGTTCGCCTCGCCGATCACGTAGAGGCCGGGGAGGTTGCTCATCAGGTTGTAGTCGACCCAGAGGCCGCCCATCGTGTAGTGCGGCGCCGGGTAGATGCGCATCGGCACCGAGTACGGGTCCTCGGCGGTGATCTTCTCGTACATCTCGAAGAGGTTGCCGTAGCGCTCCTCGATCACCTTCTTGCCCAGGCGCCCGATCGACTCGGCGAAGTCCAGGTAGACGCCCTGGCCGCTCTTGCCGACGCCGCGCCCCTCGTCGCAGACCTGCTTGGCGGCGCGCGAGGAGATGTCGCGCGGCGCGAGGTTGCCGTAGCTCGGGTACTTGCGCTCGAGGTAGTAGTCGCGCTCGGCGTCGGGGATCTGCGCCGGGCCGCGCTTGTCGCCCTTGGCGAGCGGCACCCAGATGCGGCCGTCGTTGCGCAGCGACTCGCTCATCAGCGTGAGCTTCGACTGGTGGTCGCCCGTGACCGGGATGCAGGTCGGGTGGATCTGCGTGTAGCAGGGGTTGGCGAAGAGCGCGCCGTGCTTGTGCGCGCGCCAGGCCGCGGTGACGTTGCAGCCCTTGGCGTTGGTCGAGAGGTAGAAGACGTTCGCGTAGCCGCCGGTGCCGAGCACCACCGCGTCGGCGGCGTGCGACTCGATCCGGCCGGTGATCATGTCGCGGACCACGATGCCGCGCGCGCGGCCGTCCTCGACGACGAGGTCGAGCATCTCGCTGCGCGGGATCATCTTCACCTTGCCCAGCCCGATCTGCCGGCAGAGCGCCTGGTAGGCGCCGAGCAGGAGCTGCTGGCCGGTCTGGCCGCGCGCGTAGAACGTGCGCGAGACCAGCGCGCCGCCGAACGAGCGGTTGTCGAGGCCGCCGCCGTACTCGCGCGCGAAGGGGACGCCCTGCGCGACGCACTGGTCGATGATGTTGTTGGAGACCTCGGCGAGCCGGTAGACGTTCGCCTCGCGGCTGCGGAAGTCGCCGCCCTTGACCGTGTCGTAGAAGAGGCGAAAGACGCTGTCGCCGTCGTTGCGGTAGTTCTTGGCGGCGTTGATGCCGCCCTGCGCGGCGATGGAGTGAGCGCGGCGCGGGCTGTCCTGGTAGCAGAAGCACTTCACGTCGTAGCCGAGCTCGGCGAGCGAGGCCGCGGCGGCGCCGCCGGCGAGCCCGGAGCCGACGACGATGATCTTGTACTTGCGCTTGTTGGCCGGGTTGATCAGCTTGAGCTCGAACTTGGCCCGCTCCCACTTCTTCTCGATCGGGCCCTCGGGGATCTTGGCGTCGAGTTGCATTGGCGTTCCTTCGGGGCCTGGCTACTTGACCCAGCCGGCCAGCACGGAGATCGGGAAGAGGAGGTTCGCGCCGACGATGCCCAGCGTGGCGCAGGTCGCGAAGGCGCGGCGCCAGAAGTCGTACTTCGGGTTCTGGCTGAGCCCCACCGACTGGAACATGCTCCAGGTGCCGTGGTAGAGGTGCAGCCCGAGCAGCACCATCGCGGCCATGTAGGCGACGGAGACCGGCACCACCTGGAAGCCCGTGACGAAGTTGCGGTAGACGTCGTGCTCGTTGAAGCCGGGCAGCACCGTGCCGAGCGTGAAGTGCAGCAGGTGGTAGACGACGAAGAACCCTACCATCAGCCCCGTCCAGATCATGTTGCGCGAGGAGAGCGTGGACTCGACGGGGGTGAAGCGCGCGTAGCGGGCGCCGCGGCTGCGCCAGGCCTGCAGCTTGAGCTGGAGGCCGAAGAGCGCGTGGATCACCACGGCGACGAAGAGCGTCGCCCGCGCCAGCCAGAGCAGCGCCGGGACCTTGCGCAGGAAGACGGCGTAGGCGTTGAGCTTGTCCGGGCCGGAGTAGACCTGCAGGTTCCCCACCATGTGGACGAGGACGAAGCCGAAGAGGAGGAAGCCGGTCACCGCCATCACCGCCTTCTTCCCGATCGAGGTCGTGTAGAAGCCGAGCACACTTGTCGTCATCTGATCATCTCTCTGCGGGTGGTCCTCGCCGCGCCCCTGTCGGGCAGCCGCGCCTCATCTTAGCTCGGGTAACGCGAAGCGGCAGAAGAAACACGGCTCGCATCGCACGGAGGGTGCTCCTCGCGAGAGCGTCCGCCTGGCGACCAACAATGAGGCGAATTGCCCAAGATCGTCGTAGACAAATCTCGGACCCTGATTAGCACCATCCTTTGCCGGACGTCAACTCCCGGGCTATGGTATCCGCCGTGAATGCCGTAGGAACTTCGACCTTCCAGGACTGGAAGCTGGTCCTGCTCTCGCCCTGGGGGCAGGCCGGCTTCGTCCTCGCCGTGGTCGCGGCGGTGGTCGCGGTGGCGCTCACCGCCTGGAGCTACCGCCGGCAGCCCCGACGCGGGGTGGCGCTCCTGCTGGTCGCGCTCCGCGCCGTGTCGGTGACCGCGCTGCTGCTCCTGGTCCTGCAGCCCGCGCTGCAGATGCGCAACGTGACGCGGGTGCCGAACCACGTCGCCGTGCTCCTCGATCTGTCGCGCTCGATGGCCATCCGCGAGGACGAGCGCGGGCCGACGCGCGACGAGCGGCAGCGCGCGGTGCTGCGCGCCTCGACGCGGACCATCGACCGCTGGCGGCGCGAGCGGCAGGTGGACCTCTACAGCTTCGGCGCCGCGCTGAGGCCGCTGGCGCAGCCGGAGGCGGCCGCCGCGCCGGAGGAGCCGGCGACCAACGTGCAGGCCGCGCTCGCCGACCTGCGCCAGCGCTACCGCGGCCGCGATCTCGCCGCGGTGGTGCTCCTCTCCGACGGCATCGACAACGGCCGCTTCGGCACCGGGCCGCTCTCGCCGGCCTCGCGCCGCTTCCTCGAGCGCCTGCAGGCGCCGGTGCACACGGTCTGGGTCGGGCGCGCGGGCCTCAAGGACGTGGCGATCGCGGAGATCTTCGCCGACAACTTCGCCTTCGTGCGCAACGTGGTCAAGGTCGAGGCCGACCTGGCGGTGAGCGGCATCGAGGTGGAGTCGCTCCCGGTCACCCTCGAGTCGGCGGGCGCCGTCGTCGCCCAGCGCACGGTGCACCTGAAGCCCGGGGCCAACCGCTACCGGGTGCAGTTCGAGTTCGTGCCGCCGCGGGTGGGGAGCTACGTCTACACCATCTCGACGCCGGTCCAGCGCGGCGAGGTGCTCGCCTCCAACAACAGCCGCTCGTTCCTGCTCAAGGTGATCCGCGACCGCATCCGCGTCCTGCTCGTCTGCGGGCGGCCGTCCTGGGACGAGCGCTTCCTGCGCCAGCTGCTCAAGCGCGACCCCAACGTCGATCTGATCTCCTTCTTCATCCTGCGCACGCCGGCCGACCTCGCGCTGGTGCCGCCGTCGGAGCTCTCGCTGATCCCGTTCCCCACCGAGGAGCTCTTCGAGAAGGAGCTCGGCTCCTTCGACCTCGTCATCATGCAGAACTTCAACTACCGGCCCTACGGGATCGGCATCTACCTGCCGCACCTCAGGCGCTACGTGGAGGGAGGCGGCGGCCTCGCCATGGTGGGCGGCGACCAGAGCTTCTCCTCGGGCGAGTACGCGGGCACGCCGATCGCCGAGGTGCTGCCGGTGCGGCTGCTCGGCGACGCGCCGGACAGCGCGCGGCTCATCTCCGAGGAGGAGCTCCGCCCGCGGCTCACCGCCGAGGGCACCGACCACCCGATCCTGCAGGTCGGCCACTCGCGCGCCGAGACGCAGCAGATCCTCGCCGGGCTGCCCGCGCTGATCGGCGTGAACCTGGTCGCCGGCGCGATGCCCGGCGCGACGGTGCTGGCGACGCACCCCTCGCTGAAGGACAGCGAGGGCAAGCCGATGCCGGTGCTGGCCACGGGCGAGGCGGGCAAGGGGCGCAGCCTGGCGCTGACGACCGACACCTCCTGGCACTGGGCCTTCCTCTCCGTCGGGGCCGGCGGCACGCGCCAGGCCTACGACCGCTTCTGGCGCAACGCGATCCGCTGGCTGATCCAGGATCCCGAGCTCCGCTACCTGCGCATCATCCCGGGGCAGGACAGCGTGCGCCTCGGCGGCTCGCTGCGCGCGGTGATCCGCGCCTACCACCCGGACTACAGCCCGGCCAAGGGGCTCAAGGTGCGCTGGGAGCTGACGCCGCTCGCCGGCGGCGCGGGCGCGGCGAGCCTGGTGCGCGAGGGGTTGACCGGCGCCGAGGGCGAGCTGCCGCTCGAGCTGAAGCCGAAGGTCACCGGGCCGCACCGGATCACCGCCTCCGCCGAGCTCGGCGGGCGCCGCACCTCCGAGGAGGCGCTGATCCTCGTCGAGCCCGCGGGGCAGGAGGAGGCGGATCCGGCCGCGACGCCCGCGCTCCTGCAGCAGCTCGCGGCGACCACGGGGGGCCGCTACCTCGGCCAGGCGCCGGCGCTGCCCGACCTGCCCTTCCGCGAGCCGCGCGTGCTCCACGTCAACTGGCGCAAGGACCTCGAGCTCTGGAGCCGCTGGTGGAGCCTCGGGGTGTGCATCCTCCTCCTCGGGCTGGAGTGGATGCTGCGGCGCCGGTACGGGTACCTCTGAGCCTGCGCGAGGAGCGCCGCGACCTCTGGTACACTGATCACCATGGGGCCGACGAGGCTGGCTCAGCTCTGCGCGCTCGCGCTGGCCCTCGGCGGCTGTCACAGGCTGCTGCCCTTCGTCAGTCAGAGCAGCGTGGATCGGGGCGGAGCCGACCTCGAGGACGGCCGCCCGGCGGACCTCCCGGCGCCGCGCGATCGGCAGCGCGCCGAGGGGCTCGACGGCGGGCCGCGGGACGCCCTCGACGCCAGAGGCGCCGACGCGCCGGTGCCCTGCGCCACGGAGGCCTTCAGCGGGCCCCTCGGCGGCTGGCAGGCGACGGTGGGGGAGGGGAGCTGGACGTGGTGGCAGTTGAGCTCCGCGAAGCAGTCCGAGACGAGCACGCTGCACGCGTTCCTCTCGCTCCTCGACCCGGCCCAGCGCCACCTCGGCAGCGCGGTCCTCTCCACCACGCTGACCGTCGATGCGCTCCTTCAGAACCAGTTCTCGCACGGGGCCGGGATCGCGCTCCTCGTCTCGCCGGGCAAGGCCGCGGGCTACCCCCACCGCCAGGTCGGCTGCGCCGTCATCCAGTCCCCGACGAGCGGCGAGGCGCAACTCTACATGCTCTACTACGACGGCACCATGGACGTGGCCCAGGCCTACGCTGCGAAGCCCCTGAGCCAGCCGATCCTCGGGCGCACCGTCACCCTCGAGCTGCGGCTGACGACCGCGCCCGCCGGCCGCACCCTCGAGTGCACACTGCCCCAGGAGGCCACGCTCCAGGACTCCGCCAAGGTGACCGCCCTGGTGAACGCGCCTCCCCTCGGGTTCGCCCTCTCCACCTACACCGCGGCGGCCCGCTTCGACGAGGTCAGCCTCTGCTCGCCGTGACGGCGTGACCTCAGATGCAGGTTGACCCGCCGCGCCCGTAACACCGACAATGATCGGAGCAGGGGGGTCGGCGAGGCGACCCCGACCGCATGAACCCCTTCGCGCTCCTCCCCCTCGCCGCCTTCGTCGCCAACTTCCTCAACGTCGCGGTGCTGCTGATGAGGCGGCAGCGCGGCCCGGTCAACAACGCCTTCCTCGCCTTCGCCCTCTCCACCGCCCTCTGGGCCTTCTTCGAGTTCCTCATCTGGGCGCCCTTCCCCGCGCCCGGGATCAAGGTGGTGGTCCGGCTCGAGGGCCTCTTCTGGCCGCCCGTCGGCTTCCTCTTCCTGAACTTCACCTACGCGCTCCTCGAGAAGAAGCGGGACTGGATCTGGTGGGCGTCGTTCCTGCTGGCGGCCGTCGCCGTGCCGACGGCGGTCTTCACCCGGCTGGTCCTCTACGACCACGGCCCGGGGCCGTGGCACGCGCGGCCCTTCAAGGGCGCGCTCTTCGTGCCGATGGGGTCGTTCAACGTGGCGGTGCCGCTGACCTACAGCTTCTGGCTCCTCGGGAAGGAGCTCTGGGCGACCCGCGACGCGCTCGCGCGCAGGCAGCTGCGGCTGGTCGTCTTCGGCGGCGGGCTGGCGGTCCTCATCGGCTACACGAGCAACATCATCCTGCCGTTCGTCTTTGGCGTGCGCAGCGTCCCCGAGCTCTCCGCCTCGGTCTCGGCGCTGATGTCGCTCTTCATCTTCCGCGCGGTGGCGGTCCACAACTTCCTGGCGGTCGGGGTCAAGGACGCCGCGCTGCACCTCTTCGAGGAGGCCGGCGACGGGGCCATCCTCCTCGACAAGCAGGGCCGCCTGCAGCAGATCAACCGCGTCGCCTGCGAGTTCCTGGGCCAGCCGCCGGGCGCCGCGCCCCCCATCGGCGAGCTCTTCTCCGCCGGGGAGCTGGAGCGGCAGGCCTTCGAGAAGCGCCTCGGCGCGCGCACCCTCCTCGTCTCGCAGTCAGCGATCCGCAAGCGCGAGGTCGAGGTCGGCCGGCTGCTGCTGCTCCGCGACATCTCCGAGCTGAAGGTCGCCGAGCGCCAGCGGCACGAGCTCGAGGCGCAGCTCCAGCACTCGCAGAAGATGGAGGCCGTGGGCCGGCTCGCGGGTGGGGTGGCTCACGACTTCAACAACATCCTGGCCGCCATCCTCGGCTTCGGCACCCTGCTGCGCGACGAGGTGGCGCACGACCCGGAGGTCGCCGGCGACGTCGAGGAGCTCCTCGCGGCCGCCGAGCGGGGCCGCCAGCTCACGCGGCAGCTCCTCACCTTC